>JAEUIG010000645.1 GCA_016795125.1 Planctomycetaceae bacterium
TCGAAGGCGGAGCAGGAACAGCAGTTTCCCGTCGAGCTCCCCCGGGTCACAGCCGCTCAGCCGCTCACGGGTCTGCCGGACGAGCTGGTCATCAACATCGCCGGCGACGGCTCGATGTACCTGGGGAAGCAACCGCGAACAGCCGACGAACTTGAAACGGAACTGCGGGCTGCGGTCGCCCGTTATGCCGACCAGGCCGTCATGATTCGCGGTGAGGCGGAAGGTCCGTACCAGCATGTCATGACGGCGCTCAACATCTGTCATCAAGCGGGCATCTCCAACCTGCGGTTGGCCAATCGCGTCCTGTCCGGAGCCGGTCCATGATCCCGGCCGCCGTCGACCTGCAGGCCGAACGCTGGGAGCTGGCGAAGCTCGCCGCCGCCATCCTGCAGCCGGCGCTGCTCATCGCGCTGGCCGCCGGACTGGTCCTCGCTGCCGCGCACCTGCTGACGATGCTCGGCACCCGCTGGGGACGCCGGCGCGTTTCGCAGAAGGCGCTGCTGTTCTCGTGCGTCCTCCATTTTTCATTCATCTGCGGCATTCTCGCGCTCTGGCCGGAAGCCGTCCCTGGCAGCCTGTACGCGCTACGCCGCCGCTCGAACGAGCCTCCCATACCGCCCCCCGAGGCGTTCCTCATTCGATCCGAACCGGAACTGGTCGAATCGCGGCCGGATGGCTCGGTGACCTCCCCGCAGGCCGTCTGGAACCAGTTGCCGGACGATCTCGTCGCGCCCAGCGAGCGCAGCAGTATTGAACCTCAAACGCTTGACGCGCCGCCGGTCGTCCGGCCTGAGGCCGCACTCCCGCCAGAACGGGAACTCGCCGTCATAACGCCGCTGCCCTTCCCGGAACTGGACGTGCCGCAGCCGGCCCCTGCTGATCCGGAAGCACAGCCTGCAACCCCCGCTCCGGCCGATCTGCTGTCGCCCGACGTACCGTCGGTCACCGAAACTCGCGATGAATCCTCCCCGCCGGAATTGTCCCGCGAGCGCTCCGACGCATCGCCACAGGCAATCGCCGATGCCGGCAGCGTCGAATCCGCATCCCGCCCGGACCCCGCGCCCGTCGATCGGATTTCGCCGCGCCCCTCTGAGGAACCTCCCACCGGCGTCAGCGGAGAGTTCGACGAACAAGCCACCTTGCGGCCCCTGGACGAGGGTGAGGAAATCATCCGCCCTGAAGGCCCGGTCCCCGCGACAATCCCCAGCGCGGATTCTGAGCCGTCCCTGGCGGACGCAGGACCGACAACTCCTGAAACCCCGCTCCGCCCCGCACCGACGCGTGATCGCAGTGACGCTCCGGGCGATCGCCCCGAGACTCCGGTCGCACCCTCAGACATTGACAGCGAGCGCCCGCGCCCCGCGTTCGCCGCGCCCGACCGCCGCCGACCTCGGTCATCGGAAAGTCCGGACGATTCCATCGCGCGCACCGAGATTCCCACCCTCGAGCGGCCGCAACTGGGAGGCATTCCCGAGGGAGACGGAACGTCGAGCGTGCCCGCTCCCTATCGCCTGCGGGGTGACGCCGAGCGTGAAGAAGCCACGAAGCGGTTTGGCGGCAACGCCGAGTCGGAACGCGCCGTCGAGCTCAGCCTGCAATGGCTGGCCGACAATCAGGTGGTCGACGGCTATTGGGATGCTTCCGCGCACGGCGCCGGCGACACCCGCATCGAAGGCATGCAGTCGTTCAACGACGTTGGCAAGGACGCGGACACCGGACTTTCGGCTCTCGCGTTGCTGGCATTCCTCGGCCGGGGCCACACGCTCGACGAAGGCGAGTATCGCGACACCGTGGAGCGCGGCCTGAGATGGATCGTGTCCCGCCAACGTGAAGACGGCGGACTCGGCGGGAGCGCCGGAGCAACCGACTACGCCTATTGCCACGCGATGAGCACCTTCGCATTGGCCGAAGCATATGCGCTCAGCGACAAGAGCTCGGCGGACTGGCTGCGGCTCCCCGTGCAGCGGGCCGTCCAGCACACGCTGGACACCATGACCACCGACGGCGGCTGGCGCTACTACAAGGAGAAGGACCCGTCCGAAGGGGACATGAGCATTTTCGGCTGGCAGCTCATGGCGCTGAAATCGGCCGAACTGGGGGGCATCACAATCCCGAAGACAGTTCAGGACAAGATGGTCCGGTTCCTGGTGTCTCGCAGTCTCGGGACGAGCGGCGGGTTGGCCGGCTATCGGCGAGGCGAGCGACCGACTCCGTCCATGACGGCCGAAGCGCTGTACTGCAAACAGCGCCTCGGCATTTCGCGCGAGAACCCTGCCTGTGCCGAGGCCGTCTCATTTCTCCAGCGGTCGCTGCCGCAGCGGACGCAGATGAATTTCTATTACTGGTACTACGGCAGCCTGGCGATGCGGCAGTACGGCGGTGATGAATGGACGCAGTGGAACGACCGGCTCCGCGACCTGCTGATCCAGGAGCAACGGCAGGACGGAGCACTGGCCGGAAGCTGGGATCCCGATGCCGCCTGGGGCCGCTACGGCGGACGGCTGTATTCGACCGCGCTGGCGACGCTCTGTCTCGAGGTGTACTATCGCTACGGCGAGCAGGAGTAGCCGAACAGGGGCAGCGCATGTCGATGGAGTTAATAGAGAAAAAGAAGATTGCACATTGCACATTGCAAATTGCAAATTGCGAATTGGGCGAAGTCAGATTTGCGATTTGCAATGATCAATTTGCTATGTGCAATCGTCTTCTTTCCTTCCACCACAATGCGGCCTGCCCTGCTTCACCGGGATGTCTCCCGTGACTGCTCGCCGCCGCATTGTCCCCGCTGAGGCCACGCCCCAGGATCGGCGGCGGGGCGTACTGCACGACGGCGAGCGTCCGTCCCAGGCACTTGTCGGCTGGCGCGAATGGGTCCGTCTTCCCGCACTGGGTGAGTTCTCGATCAAGGCCAAGATCGACACGGGCGCTCGATCCTCTTCGCTGCACGCCTTTGAAGTCGAAACCTTTCGACGTCGCGGCATTCTCCATGTCCGCTTTCAGGTTCATCCCCGGCAGCGGAGTGTGAAGAAATCGATCCAGGCAGAGGCCCGCGTCCTCGAATTTCGAGCCGTCCGCAGTTCCAGCGGACACCTGACCATGCGTCCCGTGATCCGCACGGACCTCGAGTTGTTCGGCCAGAAATGGCCGATCGAACTCACACTCGCCAATCGCGACGAAATGGGCTTCCGCATGCTCCTCGGACGCGAAGCCCTGCGACGCCGCCTCATCGTCGATTCCGGCCGCTCCTACCTCGCCGGAAGACCGCAGAAGTAGGATTCGGGAGTGTGTGCGTCTGGAAAGTTGGTGAGAGGAACGCAGATGACGCAGATTGACGAGATCGGCGCAGATCAAATGGACGCCGGCCCCTGAACCAAACTGCCATATTCAGCTTGATCCGGTTGATCCGGACTTCGCGTCCCCGGCTGGCGCCATTATGAATGGCACAGCACTTCGTGACCCCGAAAATCCACGACAGCGGAGTCGTCTGATTGCGGTCACTGAAAACCTGCGGGAATCTCTGAAATCTGCGTCATCTGCGTTCCGCTTTCCACAATTCACCAGCTTTCAAGTCGCGCGCTCGATTCAGGATTCAGGGACAAGAGGACTGAGCGCTCTCGCTCAGATGAACTACGATAGGGGGCCTGCACCGGTTCTGGATTCAGAGTTCGAATGCGGTTGTTTCCCTGAATCCTGAACCCCGAATCCTGAATCCTCCCCGATGAAACTTGCGATCCTCTCCTGCAGCCCGGGCTGCTACAGCACGCGCCGGTTGCGTGAGGCGGCCGTCAAACGCGGACATGACGTCCGCGTGCTGAACACGCTGCGGTTTTCGATCGACGTCGAGCCGGGCAATCCTGCGCTGTACTACAAGGCGCTCTCCCTGCCACGTTACGACGCCGTCATCCCCCGGATCGGCGCGTCGATCACGTATTACGGCACCGCCGTGGTCCGGCAGTTCGAGCAGATGGACGTCTTCTGCGCCAACTCGTCGAACGGCATCTCCAATTCCCGCGACAAGCTCCGCTCGCTGCAGATCTTCAGCCGGCACCAGATCGGTCTCCCGCCGACGACCTTCGTGCGCGAACGCAGCGACGTGCTGCCGGCCATCGACCGCGTCGGCGGCGCTCCCGTCATCATCAAGCTGATCGAAGGGACCCAGGGAGTCGGCGTCATCCTGGCCGAGACCGTCAAGATTGCCGAAGCCATCATCGAGACGCTGCAGACGGCGCGGCAAAACGTCCTCGTGCAGAAGTTCATCGGGGAAAGCCGGGGCCGCGACATCCGCGCGTTCGTCGTCGGCGACACCGTCGTCGCCGCCATGCGCCGCGTCGCCCAGCCCGGAGAATACCGCAGCAACGTACATCGCGGCGGCCGCGCCGAGAAGGTGCAGCTCGACGACCGCTACCGTGAAACCGCCGTTCGCGCCGCCCAGATTCTCGGCCTCCGCGTCGCCGGCGTCGACATGCTCGAAAGCGACGACGGCCCGCTGCTGCTCGAAGTGAACTCCTCCCCCGGCCTGCAGGGCATCGAAGGGGCCACCAAGCTGGACGTCGCCGGCGCCGTGATCGACTACCTTGCCGCCCAGGTCGATTTTCCCGAGCTCGACATCCGCCAGCGGCTCACCGTCAGTCGCGGCTACGGCGTCGCCGAACTATTTATTCCCGATGGTTCGGAATACGTCGGCAAAACCATCGGCGCCTCCGGACTGCGCGAGAAGGACATCAACGTCCTCACTTTGCATCGTGAAACCACCGTGATTCCGAATCCCCGTGCCAATCGCGAACTGCAGGCCGGAGACCGGCTCCTCTGCTTCGGCAAGCTCGAATCCATGCGTGAACTCGTCCCCGCCAAGGCCCTGCGCGCCCGCCAGCCTCGCGTCGTCAAGCTTCAGCCGTCGCCCAAACTTCCATGAACAAACCGCTCCGTCGCCGACCTCCCGACGAATGGGACGGCCAGACCATCCCGCCCGGCGAGCATCGCCACATCAAGCTGATGGTCAGCGAAAGCTACAGCGGGGTGACCATCAACATTCCGTTGTATGTGCGCCGCGGCCGAGAGCCGGGTCCGGCGGTGTTCGTCACGGCGGCCCTGCATGGCAACGAGATCAACGGCACCGGCGCCGTGCGGGCCATCATTCGCGACCCCGGATTCCAGATCAAAGCCGGTACGCTGATCCTGCTGCCGGTCGTCAATATCCTCGGGTTCGACCGCCACACCCGCTATCTGCCCGACGGGCGCGACCTCAACCGCTGCTTTCCCGGCTCTCCCAACGGCAGCCAGGCCAGCCGGCTCGCGCACGTCATCTTCAGCGAGATCGTGTCCCGCTGCGATTTCGGGATCGATCTCCATACGGCGGCGATGCGCCGCACGAATTTCCCCAACGTCCGGGGAGACATGTCGATTCCCGGCGTACAGCTGCTCGCCGAAGCCTTCGGCACCGAGTACATCGTCGACGGCGGCGGCCCGACGGGGACATTACGCCGCGCGGCCTGCGGCGCGGGCTGTCCGACGATCATTCTGGAAGGGGGCGAAATCTGGAAAGTTGAGCCGATCATTGTCGAATCGACCGTTCGCGGCATTCGAAACGTGCTGATCAAGCTCGGCATGCTCGAGGGCCAGCCGGTCCGCGCCCCCAAGCAGACCATCATCCAGAAAACGAAATGGATCAGAGCCGACCGCGGCGGCTTTCTGCAATTCCACGTCCGACCGGGCGAAGTCGTCCGCGAAGGTCAGCCGCTGGCCACGAACACCAGCCTGCTCGGTCAGGAACAGAACGTCCTGGTGGCGCCGTATCGGGGCCTGGTGATCGGCATGACGACGCTGCCTGCTGTCAGCCCTGGCGAACCGGTCTGCCACCTCGGCAAACTGCCCCCGATCGATGCGGCGGCCCCGCACGCCGGCGACTGGCTCGCCGACGACCTCCGCGACCGCACCATCGGCGACCTGGCGACGAACGTCCTCGTCGTCGACCCGGATCGGGAATAGTCGGCGTGCAGCAACAAGACTCAGATGCAGGGCGCCACTGGCTCTGCCAGTGCGATGCAGGTTCAGTGCCCAAGCTGACGTGCACTGGCGAAGCCAGTGGCACCCCATCCGAATCCCTTGCTGTGATGTGACAGTGTCGGGCGATTCTCGCGCGCTACGAACGCCGACGGCGCAATCGCACGCCCACGACGCTAACGCCGCCGAGTGCGAGCAGCGTCATGGAACCTGGTTCAGGAACCTGATGCGTCGAACCGGCCCCCGCCCAGTCGATCGCGTTGGCGACCAGCCGGCTGTAGTTGTCGGTGTAGTCGGGACCGACCGGCTGCTGGAGCGTGGTCGAAAAGTTCATCACGCGTCCGAGGCCGTAGTCCCAGCCGACGAGACCGGCTGAGGGAAAAACCTCGTAGAACGGCGTAGGAACGCCCAGATACCAGATGTAGTACGGGCTGATCGAATCTCCGGAGTAAAACACGGTCGCGCCCGGTTTCGGAACAATGATTTCACTGCCGGCGGAGTTGACAACAAAGTCCATGCTCGACGGCAGCCCGGCATTGATGACGGGGTCCGCGGTGACTTGAGAATACCGCACGCTCACTTCCATTCCCGCGCCGCCGATATAGCTGCCGTCGGTTGTCGTGGGAAACAGCGGAGCGAGCGTTGCGAATGTGCCGCCCCGCCATGTGGTCCATTCTCCTGTAATCAAGCCGCCGCCGTTCGTGACAAAATCCACGATTGCCTGCTGCCCTGCGTCCGGCATGTACGGCAAATTGTAAACGACTGCACTCAAGACGATTACGTCGTAGCCTGACAGGTCGAACGTTCCGTCAAAGACGTCGTAATTGGGTCCGATCGTCACAGAGTGTCCGTACTGGGCGAGGCCGCCGTCGCTGAACAGCCCACTGGGATTGGGGCCGATCATCAGCACCTGTCCGGCATCGGCGGTCGATGCGAACAGTCCGGTCATCAGGCCCAGCAACAGAAGGCAGAAGTATCGCCGCATGATTGTGTCTCGCCAACGAAGGAGTTGTGTCCGAACGGGACCGAAGGCTGGAACCTTTTCACCCAGGGAAGTCGCCCGATTCCAACGGGGCTATCGGAGCGGGCGAAGATTTTGGGCCGGCGAGAGCGCGCAAAACTTGAGGAATTTTGCGAATCGGCGAGATCGGGGCCGGAGACTTGGCGGTAGCTCGCACCGGATAACGAGCGGGGAGGGCAGCCTGAAGGCTGAACTCCGACGGACTCCAACGGTAACGCCTGTGCCCAATGTCGCGGCCGTGGACGTTGCCGTGCGCCGGTGCGGCGGGTTTTCTGTGAATCTTCTTGACGCGGCTACGGCCCATGACGATCCTAAGTCCTAAGGGGTATTGCGTCACCGTGCGCCCACCTGCGCCGGTTTTCGCCGCCCCGGGGAGTACAAAGCGCAATTGGAGGCGCATCCTCCTGCTGCGTGACCAGAACGGTCTCGCCGTCATGGCCACGCGCAGGTTTCGGTGACACCAGTCGTGGTCCCGTCTCCGGGAGTCCCGCTCATGAGCATCAGCATGCCCGTCCATCCGCTTCTCCGTCGTGTTGTGCCGGCTGTTTTCAGCGCGTGGGTTCTGGCCGCTGCCAGCGGACTCAGCTATGCCGCTGACGCTGCCGAAATTCAGAACTCCGTGGCCGGCCACCTGGCGGCCGGCGAGTTCGGGGCGGCTCTGGATGCGGCCGGCGGCATTGCCGACGCCGCCCAGCGCGACGCCGTGCTGCAGCAGATCGTCAATGCCCAGTTGCAGGCCGGCGATCTGCCGGGCGCCCTGGCGTCCACGACCCAGATTTCCGATCGCACCGCTCGGACTCAGCAACGAGCCGAAGTCGGTGAGGCCGCCACCCGCGGCAGCGGCACCGGGGCCGATTTCGATCAGCTCATCGACCTGATCCTCGAAGAAACCGAAGGCCCTTGGGAATCGATCGACGGCATCGGCGGACCCGATCCCCGCGAATTCGAGAGCGGCGTGCGGGTTGATCCGCGCGGCCTCCTCTACAAGGCCACGGAGAAAGAAGTCACCGGGCAGCTCGAAGCCCTCGGCATCCGGGCGCGGACGGCCGATCTCAACACCGATATGGCGCGGCGGTCGAATCTCCGCATGGTGTCGCTCACGCGGCTCCAGGAAGCCGTCGCTCAGCGTCTCGCTCAGGGACAGCCGGCCGTCGAATCGATGCGGCAGCTCGCCGGACTTTCGCAGATTCAGTATGTGTTCCTGTATCCGGAAGGCGAAGTCGTGATCGCCGGTCCTGCGGAAGGCTGGAAGTACAACGAGTATGGTCAGCCCGTCGGCGCCGAGACTGGCCGTCCGACGTTGCAGCTCGACGACCTCGTGACCGTGCTGCGAACCTTTTCGCCGAACGGCCAGCAGATCTTCGGCTGCTCCATCGATCCGCGTCCGGAAGGTCTGGCCGCCATTCGCGAGTTCGCCTCGGCGTCGCAGGCACGCGGCCCGCTGTCGGCCGGTTCGGTCGGACGCTGGGCGAAGCAGCTTGGCGAACAGCTCGGCCCGCAGGACATCTCGGTGTACGGCATCCCCGGCGACTCGCGCGTCGCCCGCGTCATCGTCGAAGCGGACTACCGCATGAAGCTGATCGGCGTCGGCAAGCTGTCAGCCGGCCCGCACGTCCCGGATTACTTCGACCTGCTCGCCAAGAACCCGGAAGTCGCCACGGGCAGCCTCGACGCGCTGCGGTGGTGGCTGACGATGCACTACGACGCCGTGATGCACAGCGACAGCCGCAACGCCTTCGAGATTCGCGGATCGTCGGTGCAGTGCATGTCGGAAAACCAGTTCGTCACCGAACAGGGCCAGCGGGTCGAAACCGGCAAGGCGGAACCGATCAACCGGCAGTTCGCTCAGACCTTCAGCGAGCACTATGCGGAAATCGCCCAGCGCGACCCGGTGTTCGCCGACCTGCAGGGGGTGTTTGATCTGGCCCTTGTGGCCGCTCTCCTGCAGCAGGAGCGGGTCACCTGGGACCGCGGCGTGTTTGACGTCAACGGTAGCTATCACACGGCCAGCTATTCCGTGCCGAAAGAAACCGACTCGGTCGTCAGCCACCGGGTGTTCAACGGCCGGGATGTGGTCGTGCAGGTCGCCGGCGGCGTCCGCGCCGATCTGCTGACCGTCCTGAACGACGGCGAAGTGCGCCAGCAGTCGCCGCGTCTCGACAACGTCGCCGAAGGCAGCAAGGCGCAGAGCAACCTGCCGGAAGGCCGCTGGTGGTGGGACGCCAACTAAGCGTCTGCCCATCGCGTCTGAAGTCATTCACGCGGCGGCGTCCTTGGGGACGCCGCCGCGTTTTTCA
>JAEUIG010000652.1 GCA_016795125.1 Planctomycetaceae bacterium
CAGTCGGCTTTACGCTCGTGACCCCGCAAGGGGTCACATCCAATAGCCGGTGGCTGAGCGCAGCGACGCCACCGGTGAACGACGTTCTCGTCAGCGCTCATCCCGGAGGGATGACAGCCGTTAAGGGTTTGGCTGGCATCCCTCCGGGATGCAGTGGTCACGTTCCGGCGGTGTCGCTGCGCTCAACCGCCGGCTATTGGCTGCCAGCCCTTCGGGCTAATTCCTGCAGCAGGTCCGGCTGTGCCAGACACAAACCGCTCGCCGATTACGCGCGGCCTTCGATGCGCAGATCGCTGCAGACGAGTCCGTCCGGCACCGTCTCAGTCGACGTGCACCACCACGCAGGTGATGTTGTCCCGCGAGCCGCCGGCTTCCGCGAGGCGGACGATGGACTCGGCCGCCTGCTGAGGGTCGGGCTGGGACTTCAGAGCCGCGGCGATCTGCTCGTCGTTCGTGCCGTCGGAGACGCCGTCGGAGCAGAGCAGGAACCGGTCGCCGGGGCGCGGCTCGATGGCGCGCGGTTCCACCTTCGCGCCCCCTTCCTTCGTCCCCAGGTAGCGCCAGAGCACGTTGCGGTAGCGATGGTTCGCCGCTTCCTGCGCGGTGATCGTACCCGCATCGACCAGGGCCTGCGTGAGGGAATGATCTTTCGTCAGCTGCTGCAGCTGGCCGTCGCGCAGCAGGTAGGTGCGGCTGTCCCCCACGCCGCCGGCATATAACTGGCGACCGGCCTGCAACAGGAACGTGATCGTCGTCCCCATGTTGTGGTAGTCGGGGTCGAGTTCGCCAAGCGCCATGATCTCCGAATTGGCGTGGGCAACCGCCTTGTCGACCGCGTCGCTGACACGGCTGTAATCATCGCGATCGAAGTCGATCGACTGGGCGAGACGTTGCGAGATGAGTTCCACGGCCAGTTCGCTGGCCTTCTCGCCCGCGCACTGTCCCCCCATGCCGTCCGCCACGAGAAAAAACCGCGCCGCAGGATCGACGTGACATCGATCCTCGTTGTTCTCGCGGAAATTCCCGGTGATGCTGACGGCACCCCATCGCAGCCCCGAATAGCCGGCCATCAAGCCTTCGCCTCGACACTCATGTGACGGCGCGCCCCGTCAAGAATGGAACAGTGCCGCCGGACGGCACCCCGGTTGCGGACTCCGGATCAACAGATGGAATATTATAGTGCGGGTCCGCAGGATTGCACATCTCATTAACGCACTTGCGACAACTCGCTGAGGAGCGTCCAGGCTGATCCCGGGAGGCACGCCCAGACCAACGGGATCGGCGCGGAAAACGTTGCCCGCACTTGCCACGTTCTGATCAGGGCGCGGCACACACCCGCGAAACCTGAGACGCCCACACCGGGGCAATCCCCATCCGGCCGCATCACCCGCGACCAAACGGGGCGTCACCGGCGGACAGTGCTATAATCAGAGCCGTCTCCAGCTCCGTGGCCTGCAATCGGGAGAGTGCGCTGATGGCCGTCCATACGTCCAGCCGTCGGGAATTCCTGCGTCGATCGAGCCTGGGATCCGCCGCGCTCTCCGCCTGGGGCCTGGCCGACCTCGCCCATTTCGGAGGGCTCCCCCGCCTCCGGGCCGAAGACGTCGCCCCGTCGGGCGCCGTCCAGTTCCGCCCCGAAGTCGAGCCGCTGGTTCGGTTGCTGGAAGAGACGCCCCGCGCCGAGCTGTTGGAGGTTGTCGGCCGGCGCATTCGCGACGGGTTGAGTTATCAGCATCTGCTCGCCGCGCTGTTCCTGGCCGGCATCCGCAACATCCAGCCCCGACCCGCCGTCGGCTTCAAGTTCCACGGCGTGCTCGCCGTCAATGCGGCCCACCTTGCCAGCATGGCCTCGCCGGATGAGCTCCGCTGGCTCCCGATCTTCTGGTCGCTGGACTACTTCAAGGCGACTCAGCAGCAGGACGTCGAGGAAGGCAACTGGACAATGCCGGCCGTGAACGAATCGGCGGTGCCGACGGGGGACAAAGCGGCGGCCGAGTTTGCACACGCCATGGACAGTTGGGACGAAGCCGCCGCCGATGCCGCGGCGGCCGGTCTCGCACGCAGCGCCGGCGGGGCAGGGGCCTTTGAGGCGTTGTTCCGCTTCGGCGCGCGCGACTTCCGTTCCATTGGCCACAAGGCGATCTACGTCTCCAACAGCTGGCGCACGCTGAATGTCATCGGCTGGGAACATGCCGAACCGGTCATCCGTTCGCTGGCGTATGCGCTCCAGAATCACCAGAACGACCCGAACCCTGCCACAAGCGACCTCGACGCCGATCGCCCGTGGAAGAACAACCAGAGCCTGGCCGCGTCGTTCCGCTCGGGCTGGACGAACGGAGTCCTGTCCCCCGACGCCACGCGCGAACTCCTGTCCGCACTGCGCACCGCGACGTCGGACGAATGCTGCCGCGTCGTGACGGAAACGATCAACC
>JAEUIG010000067.1 GCA_016795125.1 Planctomycetaceae bacterium
AGATCTTACGCCCTATGCGTACGCCGGTTCTTCGACGTCCGCCCCGGCACACAGCGCATGCCATTGCTCCATCGTCATCACGACTTCCCGGCTCTTCGAGCCGTTGTAGTCGCCGACGATGCCATCTTCGGCCATGTAGTCCATGATCCGGGCGGCGCGGCCGTAGCCGATGCTCATCGCCCGCTGCAGGAGCGACACGCTGCCGCGGCCTTCACGGATCACGATCTCGACCGCCTGCTTGTACAGGTCGTCGCGCTCCTTGATGCCTTCGATGCCGTTGCCCGAGTTCGCGGCGGCGGTCGTCGCCTGCGCGATCTCCGCCGAATACTGCGGCGGGCAGCCGCGGAAGAAGTCGATGACCGAGTTGACTTCCTCGTCGCTGACAAACGTTCCCTGCGACCGGATCAGAGTGCTCGTGCCCGGCGCGAGATACAGCATGTCGCCGTTCCCCAGCAGCCGCTCCGCGCCGCACTCATCGAGCACCACGCGGCTGTCGACTCGGCTCGACACCTGGAACGAAATCCGCGCCGGCAGGTTCGACTTGATCAGCCCGGTAATGACGTCGACCGTCGGCTTCTGCGTCGCGAGGACCAGGTGGATTCCAACCGCGCGTGATTTCTGCGCGAGCCGGATGATGTGCCCTTCGACATCCTTGCCGCTGGTCATGATCATGTCGGCCAGTTCGTCGGCGATGATCACGATGTACGGCATCCGCTCGGGGATGGCGTTCGCTTCCTCGTCGTCCGGGCTCATGCCGAGTCGGTCGAGAACTTCTTCCTTGCCAAGCTTGTTGTAGCTGTCGAGGTGCCGCACGCCGACGCGGGCCAGCAGGTCGTAGCGCTCCTCCATCTTGTCGACCGCCCAGGCCAGCACAGCCTCGGCCTTCTTCATGTCGGTGATGACCGGATGCATCAGGTGCGGAATGCGCATGTACGGGCTGAGCTCGACCATCTTCGGGTCGATCATCAGCATCCGCACGTCCTCCGGCGACCGCGACATCAGCATCGACAGGATCAGCGTGTTGAGACACACGCTCTTGCCGGTGCCGGTCCGTCCCGCGATCAGCAGGTGCGGCATCTTCGTCAGGTCGACCACCAGCGGTCGCCCGCTGACGTCCTTGCCGAGATAAATCGGAATCCGCAGCTTCTCGTTGTCGGTGCCGACCGCTTCGATCAGCTCGCGCAGCCGCACCATGACACGCTTGTCGTTCGGCACTTCGACGCCGACGGTGTTCTTGCCGGGAATCGGCGAGACCACGCGCACGGCCGGCACGCGCAGCGCGATCGCCAGGTCGTCCGCGAGCGTCGCCACCTTGGAAACGCGCAGCCCCGGTTCGAGATTCAGCTCGAACTGCGTCACTACCGGCCCAGTGTCGACCTCGGCGACCTTCACGTTCAGGCCGAACTCCTCGAACGTCCGCTCGATGATCGCCGCCGTTTCCTGGGCTTTCTTCGCGAGCAGTTCAAACGGGAATTCCTCGGACTCCTCGAGCAGCTCCAGCTCGGGGAGTCCGACCACCGGGACCGCTTCCTGGGGGCGGGCCGTGAATGCAGCACGGTCGTCCAGCCGAGCGGCCAGCGGCGGATTGACTTTGAACGACGCCGGCGACAGCTCGGCCGCCGCGTCATGGATTTCAGGTTCGTCACCGGCAAGCGGGATCGACTCCCGAACCTCCGGGTATTCAACTCGCGTTTCTACGGTCTCTTCAGGCTCCGGTTCCGCTTGCGGTTTCGCATCATCAGTGACGCGCGGCTCGCCATAGAACGGCCACGCCAGCGCCACCAGCGGCAGCGACGCGGCCTTCCAGCAGAGCCGCAGCACCCACAGGTCGCCCGACATCAGCAGCCCTGCGCAGATCAGCGTGGCGATGACAATCATTCCGCCGCCGATGGAAAAGTGCTCGGCGAGAATCGTCCGACTCCAGGCCCCCACGTACCCGCCGCCGCCGACCACCGGGCCCAGTCCGGGGACGATCACCTGCAGACCGGCACAGACGGCGATCACGACGTTCAGCCAGCCAAATGCACGGATGACCGGATCGTTGATTCCGTGACGCGAAAAGAGCTGCGCGTCCACGAGCGCGAGGATCGCCAGTGCGAGCCATGCGCCAAGTCCGAGCGATTCCCGCAGTGCGTGGGCGACGCGGGCGCCGACGGGGCCGCACAGGTTCGCGACCTGCGGATTGACAGGATACACCGTCGCGGTCGGAGGATCGGCCGGATCAAAGCTGTACAGGCTCAGCGCAATGAACACGCACGCCGCCAGCAGGGCGAGCGCGAGCAGGTCGGTGATGAGTCGGCGATAGTCGATCATGGCGCAATGAGCGCGCACCGCGAGCGCCTGCCCGCGATGGGCTTAAACCATGCAGCTTCAGCCGGTGAATCCTGCCGTTCACGTCTTGCCTGGCAGATAACCGTTCCACGGGCGACCGCCGTTCTTGGCGGAGTAGCGCCCACACCCAGAGCCTATCACATCGTTGGCGGCATGCGGCCGCCGGGCAACACCCGCTGTGCACTTTTTGCAACGCCTCCGCACGAACGGTCCGATCGTTCGGACTGGCGAAACGGCGCTGTTTCACGTGAAACACCTGTGCCGGATGTATCGAGCCGGCCCCGCCCCGGCGAGCGGCGGGGTTCAGCCCCGCCGTTCAGCGGAATCGAGCCTGCTACGCATGGAGGCCGGCTTCACGCCCGTTTGGTTCATTGCCGCCGTTCCTTCACGCCGGCGAGAACTCCGGCCAGCGCCGCCGTGGTTTCCGCCAGGCCGTGCTCTCGGATGACGGTCTCCCGGGCGGCCTCGAGCTGGCCCGGACCCGCACCCTCCCGCCAGAATCGCCGCAGGGCGTCGCAGAGTGCCGCGAGATTGCCGTTCGCGTAGTCCCCGCAACCAATGTGCTGCAGGAACTCCGCTCCCACCTCCAGCGCCGCGATCGGCACGCGCGAGATCGCCGCCTGCAGGAAGACGTTCGGGAATCCCTCCAGCGACGACGTGTTCACGAAAGCTGATGCGCGCGCAAACACTGCCGGCATTCGGGCAAACGGCACGGCGCTGAGGATCCGCACATTCGGCGGCGCCTCGCGGCGGACCGACGCCTCCACTTGTGGATCGCGCGGATTCATAATCATCAGAAACTGCAGCTCCGGGCAACGGCGTGCAACGTCGAGGCACACCAGCGGACGCTTGTGGACCGATTCCGCCCGGCCGACCCAGAGCACGAATCGCTCCAGGCCCGCGCATTCGTCGACGCTCGCCGCCGGCATGCGCCGCGCGTCCCATTCCGCAACGTCCACCGGATTGCGGATCACCGTCGCTTCGCGGCCGAATCGCTCGCGCAACATGCCGGCCTGCGCCGTTGTCTGCGCCACGATCGCATCGGCCTCCTGCAGAATGCGCCAGCACACGTGCCCCGCATCGCCGTACGGGCTGATGAACGTCGACTCGCGCGTGTAACGCTCGTCGAGATCGCCGTCGGAACCGAGCACCAGCACGCATGGCCGCCCGGCCGCCCGCGCCGAAGCCAGCACCGTCGCGGAATGCGACTGCACGCCAAACGTGCAGTACACGTCGGTCTTCAGCGACCTCAGCCGCTCGTCGGGTCGCCACGGATCGGTCGGCCCTCCCTGAATCACCCGCTCCACGGCCAGCAGCGGCAATTGCCACAGGAGTTGCGGGCGCCAGCGATGCATTTCGATCCACGGAAACCCGCGGCGCTTTCCCACGCACATCCGCGCCGCCTCCCGGATCGGGTACAGGCGATCGAGCAGCGGGATAACCTGCACGCCGTCAACACACTCTTCCACCGGACGGCGCGGCAATCGAACCACGAACTGCGCATCCACTCCCCGCCGCGACAGTCCGCGCGCAAACTGCCAGGCGCGCGTCTCCAGTCCGCCGATCCGCCCCGCGATGTGCGGCGTAATGGCCGGCCCGGCGTTCAGCGCCACCAGACACGCAGTCAATCGAGAATCGCTGTTCACGCGACGACATCCCACGCTCCCCCCGCGAGACTCAACCCCCTCGCGTGAGACATTGTTCGGCGGAGAGGCAGTCGAGGTCGTCCTGTCACCTTCCACCGCCGGCTTCCACACACCAAACCCTCAACCACGTCACCCGCTATACTCCACTGTTCACCCAACGACGCTCCCCGCCCATGCCTGCCGCACCGCTGGACCGAGACGAGTATATCGAACAGGCCTACTTCTTCCGCGTATGCCGCGAGCGGACCGCGGAGAATTCGCCGGCGCAGGAAGTCCTGTTGGGCCTGAAGGAGGAAGTACTCGCCACGACACGGCTCCCCCTGGCGATCGACTTCCTGCTCGGCGAACTGCATCACGCCGGCAAGATGGGGCCCGGAATGGCCAGGCTCCGCCATTATTTCACGTCGTTCCAGGCATTCGTCGTGCAGCGTGCGGAAGACGAAGAGTCCCGCTTCGACATGCGAGTCGCGTATGAAATCCTCGAACGCGAGGCCGAGTACCGCGCCAGCGACGCTCCCACGCCGCAGGGATTGTTCGTTTATCAGTTCGAATGCATCTCCAGAAACCGGCTCGGTTACGACCTGGGAATGCAGGCGCTCGCCGATGATCCGCTGTACGGGCCGGAATGGCGCGACTGGATTCTGCGAATCCGCCGGGAACTCGGAACTGTCGATTTTGCGGAACTGATCTACCTGCGTTCGCAGCATCGCGTGGATGCCGTGCGGCGGCGGACGAACAACCCGGACTACCAGCCGTCATTCTCCGTGCTGTTCGGCACGCAGGAAGGGAAGATCGCCAGGGCGAACCGCGGCAAGGATCCGCTGTACATGTTCGCGGCCCTGCAACGGCACCTCGATTACCCGCGCGTCCCGCGACCGCGCCCGGCGCGGTCCGGCCCGCTGTTCGATCCGCAGGTGGAGATGCGCTTTCAGCGGCTGGAAAACCGGCTCGGCATTCTCGAAGCGGACGGAAAATCGCAGGGCATCGACCTGTCGCAGTTCTATACGAAGCCCGCCGACGACCCGGGGGCGTAGCGGGTGTCGCGCCGCGGAACGACGACGACGAGGATGCGGCAGTTCGTCTCGGCGTTTGGCTGCTCAGTCGCGCGTCTTGAGAACGGCGATCAGGTTGAGCTGGTCGAGTCGCCTGCGGACGGCCAGTCCGGAAATGACCGCCGCAATCACGACGGTCAGCACGGCGCGGCCGTATGTCTCCGGCGCGACATATAGAGGGATGCGGAACAGCTCGGTCTCCACCATGCTGAGGCTCGACCACCACACGAAGCCATAGCCCATGAACAGCCCAGGAATGATCGCCAGCGACACCAGCACTCCCAGTTCGCCCAGCAGGATGATCGAGATCTCCGCGCGTGTAAAACCCATCACGCGCAGCGTCGCCAGTTCCCTGCTGCGCTCCGACAGCGACACGCGGGCGCTGTTGTAGACCACGCCGAACGCGATGATCGTCCCGAAAATCGCGTTGAACATCTGGATCGTCATCAGGTTCTTGGCGATCGTGTCTTCGAAGCTTTCCACGGCCGCCTTCTTGATCATCACGCCGGCGACACGGGGCGTGTTCTTGAGCTGCCGGAACAGCGTCGGCACCTGGTCCTGATCGACGAGCAGGTACGCGCCGGAGACATCCCCCTGCTCCTGCATCAGTTCGTGAACACGGTCGATGTTCATATAGGCGCACAGCCCGGTGAAGTCGTCGATGACGCCCGACACGAGAATCCTCAGGTGCGGCCGGCGCCCTTCCAGCACTTCCGCCTCGATGTAGTCCCCCGGCTGCACATGCAGGATTTCGGCCAGCACGCGCGACACCAGCAACCCGTCGTCGGGGACCGGAATCCGCTTGCCGTCGATGTTCATCGGCACAAACAGTTCACCGCCCGGCTGCACGCCCTGGATCGCCAGCCGCCGCGAGTGATGCTCCGACCGCAGCCGCGCCGGCACCGATCGAAACGGCTCCGAGCGCCGCACGCCCGGCAGGTGCTCGACTTCATACACGGCCGCCGTCGTCAGCGGCTCGACAAATCCCACCGTCACGTCCTGGCGCTGCGAACGGGCGAATTGGATGTCGATCGAATAGTTGATGGAATCCTTCATGTAGCCGCCGACGACCATGACCGCGATCGCCGTCGAGATGCCGAGCACCGACAGGCCGGCCTTCAGCGGTCGGCGTTCCAGGTTGCGGATGATGATCCGCGCCGTTTGTGAGAACAGTGCATCGAGGCCGAGGCGTTCCATGATTGACGGCTTGAAGTCCGCCGGGGCCGCCGGCCGCATGGCCTCCGCGGGTGGAAGCTTTACCGCCTGCCGAACGGCGGCGAACGTGCCGATCACTCCCGCCACCAGGCTGATCGCCAGCG
Organism: Planctomycetaceae bacterium; assembly: GCA_016795125.1. Taxonomy (GTDB): domain Bacteria; phylum Planctomycetota; class Planctomycetia; order Planctomycetales; family Planctomycetaceae; genus JAEUIG01. Next base: position 6,349 of record JAEUIG010000067.1, read on the forward strand.
CGCTCACGATCACCCATGCGTCGAATCGGAACTCGAGCACCGGAAACCGGTAGAACGCGAGGTACAGGTTGGTCAGTCCGTTCCCCATCCAGGCGCCGACCATCGTGCCCAGGATCGTCCCCGCGGTGACGATCAGCGCCATCAGCTTGATGTAGTGCCAGCCGATCTCCCAGCCGGTGTACCCCAGCGCCTTGAGCGCCGCGATCTCCTCACGCTGCGTGCTGATCAGCCGCGACAGTACGACGTTCAGCAGAAACGCCGCCACCGACAGGAAAATCGACGGCACCACGCGCGCCATGCTTTCCAGCTGGTGCAGCTCGTTGTTGAGGTACTGGTGCGAAATCTGGTCTTCGCGCGCATAGGCGCCGAGTCCGCCGTACGGTTCGATCAGGTCGTCCAGGTGCCGGATGATGTCCGGCATCGACGCCGTGTGCGTCGAGGAGATCACCACGTTGTTGAACGCGCCGTCCATGTCGAACGCGGAAGCCAGATCGGTGTACGCCATCCAGAACAGTCCGAACCGCTTCTCATCCGGCAGGATGTCCCCTTCGCGGATTTCAAAGATGTACTCCGGCGTAATGGCGGTGCCGACGATCGTCAGCTCCTTCTTGCGGCCGTTCAGGATCGCGAGAATGGTGTCCCCCGGCTTCAGATGGTGCGCGTCGGCAAACGCCTCGCTGACCAGCACCTCGCTGCCGTGCCCCGCCTCCATCCACCGCCCGCTGCGCAGGTGCAGATTGTTCAGCGGCGGCTTGCTGAAATCCGGCACCGACATCAGCCGGCCGATCGCCGGATCGGGAAACCCTTCGATATCAAGCGTCACGTCCTTCACGACGCGCGGGTAAACCTGCGCGACGCCGGGAATCGACGACATCCGTTCCGACAGCGACAGCGGCGCGCGCTTCATGTTCGCGAACACCGTCGCGAACCGGTATCGGACGTAGTACCGCTCCATGGTGCCGCGCAGCGACTCCATCGTGGAGAGCGCCATCACATACGCGCCGATCCCGCACGCGATGACCAGGCAGATCGCAATGACCTGCCCTTTCATCTGCAGGATGTTGCGGACGAGCTTGCGATCAAGCGAGGACAAGAGAAGGGGTTGATCGTTCAGGGTTGATGGTTGATCGACAGAAATCCGACTTTCTCACCACACCAGCTCCCTCACCGCGATCTTCTCCGTATTCACGTCCACCCCGTGAATATGTCCGTTCGACAGCGAAATAACTCGGTCCGACATCCTGGAAATGACCGCATTGTGGGTAATGACCGCCGTCGTGGTGCCCAGTTCACGGTTCACCCGGTCGATCGCCTCCAGCACCACGATGCCGGTTTCGACATCGAGCGCGCCGGTCGGCTCGTCGCACAGCAGCACGTCCGGTCGCTTCGCGATGGCCCGGGCGATCGCCACGCGCTGCTGCTCGCCGCCGGAAAGCTGGGCTGGAAAGTGATCCATGCGGTGTCCCAGTCCGACGATCTCCAGCGCATCCTCCGGCCGCATCGGGTTGCGTGCAATCTCGGTAACGAGCGCCACGTTCTCTTTTGCGGTGAGGCTCGGAATCAGGTTGTAGAACTGGAACACGAACCCGACATGCCGCCGCCGAAACTGTGTCAGCGCCGCATCATCGTCCTCTGTCAGGTCGTGGCCGACGTACCACACATGGCCGTCCGTCGGCACATCCAGCCCCCCGAGAATGTTCAGCAGCGTCGACTTCCCGCTGCCCGACGGCCCCAGCAGCACCACCAGTTCCCCCTGGTACAGCTCCAGGTCCACGCCGCGCAGCGCGTGCACCTCCAGCTGCCCCATCCGGTACACCTTGGTCACGCCCCGCGCACGAAACACCGCCTGGCGGGTCTCCGCCGCATCACGCTCCCAGGCTTCAATCTGTCCATTGTCCATAGTCCATAGTCCATTGCAGTCACCCTGTGAACACTGACCATGGACCATGGACCATGGACAATGGACCGCCTTACAACCGCCCGCTGCGCATGATGCCCCACACCACCCAGGCGCCGAACAGGCACGACGCCAGGAACGCCAGCGCCGACAGCCAGTAGCCGCCCGTGCCGGCCCGGAGCACCAGCGCCGAGGCGACGATCAGCGACGATGTAATCAGCCCCACGACAATGCGGTTGCTCGAGCGGTCGAATTCGTTGACGAAGTTGTCCAGCTCGCGGTGCTCGAGCTGAATCCGCAGGTCGTCCGTCGCCAGCTTCTGCAGCGTGCGTCCGAGCTGGCTTGGCAGATCGTGCAGCGCCCCGAGGACATGCCGCGCGTCGTCCAGCGTCCGCTCCATGATCCGCTGCGGCTCGTACCTGCGGCGGACGATCCGCTCGACGAACGGGGCGATCTCCGCAGCGAGGTTGAAGTGCGGATCGAGCGTACGGCCCACCCCCTCCAGCGTGACCGTCGCCCGGATCAGCAGCATCAGGTCGGCCGGGCATCGCAGCCCGTGGTGAATCATGATCGACAGAAAGTCGTTGAGCATCCCGCCGACGTTCAGCCGCTCCAGCGACAGGCCGTAGTACGTCTCGATAAAGTCCTGGACATCGGCGCGGAGCAGCACGTCGTCGATGGGGCGCGAGGGGCGGCCCATCCGGCGTACAAGGCGTTCGGCCCTGGCGACATCCTGTTGCGCCACCGCCAGGAACAGGTCGACCAGCTGTTCGCGATTATCCTCGCTGAGCATGCCGACCATGCCGTAATCAATCAGCGCCAGCGAGCCGTCCGGCAGCACGCGGATATTGCCCGGGTGCGGATCGCCGTGAAACATTCCGAACTCGAACGCCATCCGCATGAAGATGTGCGTCCCCAGCACCGCCAGCTGTTCCTTTGTTGCCACGACATTCCGCAGCGCCTCGCTGTCCGTGGGACGGCAGCCGTCGATGAACTCCATCGTGACCACCGCTTCGGTCGTCAGGTCGTCGTATACGCGCGGCACATACAGCGTCGCGTCTTTCTCAAACAGCCGGTCGAACTCCTGAATCGTCCGGGCTTCGCGGCGAAAGTTCATCTCGCGGCGGATCGTCCGCGAAAAATGCTGCACCAGGCCCTGCGGGTCGAACGGCGCCAGCCACGTCTGCTGCGCGCTAGCCGCTAAGAACTTCAACAGCGAGATGTCCCGCTCGACTTCGCGGACGATGTTCGGCCTGCGGATCTTGACGGCCAGCGGCGTCCCGTCGTGATGCCGGGCCCGGTGCACCTGCCCCAGCGAGCCGGCGGCGAACGGCGTGCGATCGAACTCGGCGAACAATTCGCCAACCGGTCTGCCGAGTTCCGCTTCCACCAGTGCGACCGCCGTCTCGGATGGAAAAGCCGGAACATTCTCCTGCAGATGTGTCAGTTCCTCGATGATCTCCGGCGGAATCAGGTCCGGCCGCGTGCTGATCACCTGCCCGAACTTGATCGCGGTCGGCCCCAGGTCTTCCAGCGCCAGTCGCAGCCGATGTGCCAGCGTCAGTTCCGACGGCATCCCGTACCCGCGCTGAATCGTGCGCCGCTTCAGCCGGGGAACATAGCGCCACAGCCTCAACTGGTCGACGACCTCGCCAAATCCATGCCGGACCAGCACCGAGACGATCTCGATAAAACGCCCGACGTTGCGGATGGCTCTGAGCGGCGGCAGTTCCAAGGGACGTTCCTGTGGCATGGCGGTGCTGGCCACGGCATTCTCGTGTGCACCGCAGCGGAAGGCAAACTGGCGGGGTTGTCGGACATCGGTCGTCGGTTCTCGGTATGCAGACCGGCGAGCCGTGAAGCCTCAGCTCCCGGGTTCCTGGGCACGTGTGGTACACTGTTGTTCGAACTGATCGTGACGCAACAGCCATGAGAATTCGACTGCTTATCCCGATGGCCGCCGGCTGCGCCGTGATGGTGGCGGCTCGCGCCGCGCCGGCCCAGCAGACCGTCCAGCAGCCGGTGGTTGAGCAGTTCTCCGCCGACACCGTCGTCAGCGTCCCCGATCGCGGACGACTCTACCTGGGAGGCGTCGGTTCGGCCGGCGCTACGCGGAAGGCTTACGGGCCGATCCCGTCGGGCTCCGCGAGCGGACGGTTCACATCGGGTTCCAGCCTCGATGTCGGCGTCTTCATCCACGACTTCGAGGCCATGGACGAACTGCTGCTGTCACGGCCGACCCGCCGCGCGCCGGCAAAACGCTTTCCCTCCAATCGCGCCGACGCCGCCTGGCGACGCCTGCATTCCTTGCCATAAACACCCTTGTACTAGCCGCGACCGTCAGGGAGCGAATGACGCGTGTCGCGCTCCCTGACGGTCGCGGCTAGCAAGGCTCGCTCTCACCCCAACGCATCGCCAATCGCCGACAGCAGCGACTCGTCGCCGTCCGACACGTCCTGTCCCACCTCCCAGACCATGACGCCGGCGAGTTGTTCGTCGCGCGCGTACCGCGTCTTTCGCTGCACGGTCCGGCGACTGTTGAACGCGAAGCCGTCGATGAGGTCGCTTCCGCGGGCAAACGACTTCGACTTCACGATCTCGGCGTATGTCCGGCTGTTGCCCCGCTGGTTCCGTCCATAGAACGGCATTCCGAGCACCAGCTTGTCGCGCGGGCAGCCGAACTTCAGCATTCGCTCGATATCGGCCTGCGAATCGGCAAACCGCGCGTGCGGATGCTTGTGGTTGTAGGACATCACGTAGATGCGATCGATCACGTCGTAGAAGCCGCGACCGAAATCCCGCCACGGAGACTGCGCAGCCGTGAGAATCTGATCGTCTCCGAGACTGCGCCGCGTGTCTTCAATCAGCCGGCGGTAATCAGCGAGCTGCCTGTCGCCGGACGGGTATTCCCAGTCAAAGTCGACGCCGTCGAATTCACCCCGCTGGCACACGTCGCGCAGCCGGCGGACAAAGTCCCGCCGCGCCCGACCGGTCGCCACCAGCGGCGGAAAGCCAGCCGACCGGTCCCCGCCTCCGACGCACAGGTGCAGCCGGCAGCGGATCGAGCGCTTCAACCCTCGCAGTGTTTCCAGCGTCGCCCGGTCGAGCGGGTCCGTCGGCATCCCGCCGTCGCTCGTCGGCTGCACGCCGAAGTAAACGAGATCGGTCAATGGTCCAGCCTGGCTCGCGGACCAGCCTTTGAGCCGATACCACGGCAAATAGCCGACGACCGAAATGGGGGACGCGGACATCCCGGCCGCAGCGACGCCTGTGCCCGCCGCCGCGCCGCCGATCGCACTCAGAAATTGCCGTCGATCCATCGCAGGCGAACTGGACTATGGTCGAGAGACGATGGTCGATGGACCAATGGCCTTTACAACCGGTTCTTCTCTTCCCATTCCTTCTCGATCCGTTCCTTCTCCTGCGGATCTTCCATGAGGGTGATCGTGCCGGCTTCGGCATCGTAGGCGTACACCTGCCACGGCTTGAGTCCCTTCAACTGGACATTTGCCTGCTTGTAGTAAGCCATCAGCTCTTCGTACGAGGGGTACTTGTCATTCAGCGCCTTTTCCTGCTGGATGTAGTTGGTAAAGGCCAGTATCTCAATTTGCGATCCGGCGGCGCGCAGCCCCTGCGCGGGAGCAAAAATCGGATCGTTCGCGGTGATGCTGTTCTTGGTCTCGAACAGCTGCGGTCGTTCGGCAACGGCCTTCTGCTTGTCGACGATGCGGACTGCATCCGCGGGAATCATCTGGTCCACCTTGACCGGCGCATCGGGATCGACTCCCGCGTCGACCGCCGCCGGCGCCGCTACCGCGGCCGGCGGCGTCTCCTCGGCCGGTTTCTCTTTCTTGGCCATCATGCCGGCCCAGTCAAAGCA
>JAEUIG010000740.1 GCA_016795125.1 Planctomycetaceae bacterium
GACGCCCGGTTCGCCGATGAGCACCGGGTTGTTCTTGCGACGGCGCGCGAGCACCTGGACGACGCGGCGAATTTCGGCATCGCGGCCGATGACCGGATCGATCTTTCCCTTGCGGGCCATCTCGACGAGGTCTTTGCCGTACTTCTGCAGTGCCTGGTACTTGTCCTCCGGGTTCTGGTCGGTGACCGACTGCCCGCCGCGCACCGACTTGAGCGCCGTGAGGATGTCCTGCTGCTCGATGCCGTTAATCTCCAGCAATCGCTGCGCAGTGTCCTTCACCTGAGTGAGCGCACTGAGCAGGTGTTCGGTGGAGACGAACTGGTCGTGAAGCTGGTCGGCCAGCTCCTGCGACTTCTCCAGCACTGTCATGAAGTCCCGGCTGGGACTCACCTGCGTCGCCGCGCCGCTGGCCTTCGGGAGCCGGTCAATCTCGCCGTCGACCATCTTCTCCAACTGGGTGGCGTTCGCGCCGACCTTCTGCAGGATCGCGCGGGGAATGCCGTCAGGCTCGGCGATCAGCGCCTTGAGCAGATGCACCGGCACGACCTGCGGATTCCCCTTGCTCTCGGCAAGCTGCTGCGCACCCTGCAGGGCTTCCTGAGATTTAACGGTCAGTTTGTCGGGTCGGAATGCCATAGGTGGTAGGGTGGGCTGTGCCCACCATTTTCCTGGTTACGGTGCGTGCCTGTTGCAATTGGTGGGCACAGCCCACACTACGGATACGAAACGAGGGGTGGATGATCCACCCCTCGAGGAGTTGCATCCGGGACTTCAGACTCACTTCTTCTCAAACTCCGCGTCGATCACGTTGTCATCAGCGGGGGCTGCGCTGCCGTCCCCGGACGGTCCCGCCGGCCCGGCGCCTGGACCCCCGGCGGACGCCTGGGCCGAGTCGTACATGTGCTTCGACAGCGCATGCGTCGCCTGTTCCAGACCCTCCACGGCCGACTTGATCGCCGCCACGTCGTCCCCCTTCTCCGCTTCCTTCACGCGGGCGACGGCGCTTTCGATCGCCGAACGCGAGCCGGAATCGAGCTTGTCCGCGTGCTCCTTCATCAGCTTCTCGCATTCGTACACCAGCCGCTCCGCGTGGTTGCGGGCTTCGGCCAGCTCGCGTTTCTTCTTGTCCTCGTCCGCGTGCGAATCGGCCTCCCGCCGCATTTTTTCGATGTCGTCCTTCGAGATGCCGCTGGACTGCTCGATGCGGACCTTTTGTTCCTTGTTCGTGGCGCGGTCCTTGGCCGTGACATTCAGGATGCCGTTGACGTCGAGGTCGAACGTGACTTCGATCTGCGGCATGCCGCGCGGCGCGGGAGGAATGCCTTCGAGGTTGAACTGGCCCAGCAGCCGATTGTCGCCGGCCATCGGACGTTCCCCCTGGAAAACGCGCACCGTCACCGCAGTCTGGTTGTCGGCCGCGGTGCTGAAGGTCTCGGTCTTCGTCGCGGGGATGGTCGTATTGCGCTCGACGAGCGCCGTCATCACGCCCCCCTCGGTTTCGATGCCGAGCGACAGCGGGGTGACATCCAGCAGAACGACGTCCTTTACTTCGCCGGCGATGATGCCGCCCTGGATGGCCGCGCCGATCGAGACGACTTCGTCCGGGTTGACCCCCTTGTGCGGCTCCTTCCCGCCGAACAGTTTCTTCACGAACTCGACCACCATCGGCACACGGGTCGAACCGCCGACCAGCACAACCTCGTCGATTTGCGCTGCGGTCAGCTTCGCGTCCTTCATCGCCTGATCGACCGGCGTGCGGCAACGCTCGACCAGCCGGTCAATCAGCCGCTCGAACTGCGAGCGGGTGATCGTCGTCTGCAGGTGCTTCGCCCCACTGGCATCCGCCGTGATGAACGGCAGGTTGATGTCCGTCTGCTGCTGCGTGGAGAGTTCCTTTTTCGCCTTCTCGCACGCTTCGCGCAGCCGCTGCAGCGCCATCGGGTCCTTGCGCAGGTCAATTCCCTGTTCCTTCTGGAACTGGCTGGCAACGTGGTTGATGAGTTCTTCGTCGAAGTCGTCGCCGCCGAGATGCGTGTCGCCGTTGGTGCTGAGCACCTCGACGGAGCCCTCCTCCACTTCGAGAATGGAGATGTCGAACGTCCCGCCGCCCAGGTCGAAAACGGCGATCTTTTCGTCGCGCTTCTTTTCCAGACCGTAAGCCAGCGCCGCCGCCGTCGGCTCATTGATGATGCGCGAGACGTCCAGGCCCGCAATCTGGCCGGCGTCCTTCGTCGCCTGCCGCTGCGCGTCGTTGAAGTACGCCGGGACGGTGATGACCGCCTTGTTGACCTTGTGACCGAGGTAGTTCTCGGCGGCGTCCTTCAGCTTCTGCAGGATCTTCGCCGAGATCTCCGGCGGCGTGTACTGCTTGCCGTTGACCTCCACCTTCACGTAGTCGCTCGCCCCGCCGACGATCTTGTACGGGACGATCTTCTCTTCCGACTGGACCTCGCTGTGACGACGCCCCATGAACCGCTTGATCGAGTAGATCGTGTTCCGCGGGTTCGTCACCGCCTGCCGCTTCGCCGGTTCGCCGACGAGCGTTTCTCCCTTGTCGGTGTATGCGACGACGCTCGGCGTCAGCCGATTCCCTTCCTGGTTGGCAATGACCTTGACCTCACCCCCCTCCATGACGGAGACGACGGAGTTGGTGGTTCCCAGATCGATGCCGATGATCTTTTCCGTTTGCACTGCCATCGTATGGTCACTCCCCGAGTGAAGTTCGTTGGTTATGGCTGATTGTGATTCGCCGACCTCAGCTGAGTTCGACGGAGATTCGTGTCAGGAATTGAGATCGAACCGCTATCCCGCCGCCCAATTTCTCCTCGGTGTCTCGCAAATGATGTACCGAGCAACGCGGACTAACCTGATATCGATAAGTGATTCATCCATAGAGAGATACAACGACGAGCGAAATGGCAGCCCACAAGAAAATGCCATATTGGCACACACGTCGCGCCGCAAGACAGAACGAGCATCGGTCAAAATGGCACACAACTGACCTCCGTCCACCGCGGCGGTGGCACACATCCGTGCTCCTTGACACTCATTTTCAGGCTGGTTAAAACAGCGCTCCAAGTGATTGGCGCGTTGGAGGTTAACAGCAGACGGCCTGCCTGAACGACATCTCTGGTCAGCCATCCAGTTCACTGTTTGGCTGCCGGACGGCCAGCCGGAACGTCGCCATAACCACTTACGAGATTTGCACTTCCAACCTCGCCTGCCGATTGCGGCAGGACGCGGAGCAGTGAGTGGGGCAGGGACGAAACCGCTTTGGGGGGTCGCCTGCGTCGGGGGGACTGATTCGGTCCGGTGCGCAGGGGGGAACGGCGACCCGGGGAGGCCAACAGCATCGGCGCGGTGCGCCACTAGTCCG
>JAEUIG010000787.1 GCA_016795125.1 Planctomycetaceae bacterium
CATTCCGAATCGAATTGAATGTCGATCGGTGGAGAGAGCCGGGGCGAGGGGCCAGGGACGCCATTCACACCGCTCGAAGTCACCTTAGCGCCATCGGCAACCCCGGCGTATACTCCCGCCCCTTTCCCCCGCTCCGGCCACGGCCGCCGATTCGCCACAAGGACGAGGTTCGAGAATGCGCACGATTGCCGTCATCAACCAGAAGGGGGGCGTCGGCAAGACCACAACCTGCGTCAACCTGGCCGCTGGCCTCGCGCGCGCGGGCCGGCGCGTCTGCCTGATCGACCTCGATCCGCAGGGCCACGCCTCGATGCACCTGGGGGTGGAGACCGCCGGCGGGGCCGATTCCGTCTACCAGGTGTTCTCCGGTGCACGAACTTTCGACGACGTTCGCCAACTCGCCGCCGACAACCTGTGGGTCGCCCCCTCCGACCTGGACCTCGCGGCAACCGAACTGGAACTCGTCGACGCGCCCGGCCGCGAATATGTGCTCCGCAAAGCGCTCGAACAGTCGCAGGCCGCCAGCAGCTTTGACTACGTGCTGATGGACTGCCCCCCCTCGCTCGGCGTGCTGACGATCAACGCGCTGTGTCTCGCCCGCGAGGTGTTCATTCCGCTGCAGCCGCACTTCTTCGCGCTGCAGGGGCTTTCCAAGCTGATGGAGACGGCCGCCGTTGTGACGCGGCGTCTGAATCGCGACCTGCGGATCACCGGCATCGTCCTGTGCCTGTACGAAACCGGCACGCGACTGGCGTCCGACGTGACTGACGACCTGCAGCGGTTTCTGAGCGCCAGCGACCCCCAGGCCCCCTGGAGCGGAGCACAGGTCTTCTCCACGAAGGTGCGCCGCAACATCAAGCTGGCCGAAGCGCCCAGCTTCGGGCAATCGATCTTCGCCTATGCGCCCGGCTCCCCAGGCGCGCAGGATTACGGATCGCTGGTGCTGGAAGTGCTGGCCGCCGAGCGGGCACAGCGCGCCGCCGCCGCGTAAACGCAAGCGACCCGGACGCTGCGAGCGTCCGGGTCGCTGAATCCGCTCGGCTGAAACTTTGCAGGTCTACTTGTTCTTGAACAGCTCGCTCGTCACGCCGTCGGACGACTGCTGCACGCCCGTGCGATTGCGGCGGAAGACTTCCGACACCTGGCCATCCGAAGTGCGGTCTTCGTACGTCTCGTCGGTCGTCGCGCTCTGCGAACCCTGCCGCAGGTTGAACGGCACGTTCGCACCGGGCTGCCACAGCCGCTGCTCGGGCTTCCAGCCGATGTAGTCGAGGAACTCATTGAGCCCGACGACGCGAACGCCATACAGACGGGCTTCGTCACGCAGCGTGTCGAGCTGGGCCTGCATCTTCTTGGCAAGCTCCTGACGTTCCGGAATGCCGGAGAAGTCCGCCGGGTCGTCGATGTCACCGATGATCAGGAACTTGATCCGCGCGGTCAACTTGGCGTCGGCCGGTTCACGATCCGCGCTGTCGTTGACCATCAATTCGACTTCGGCGCCGGACGTGCTCACGATTTCCCGGAACAATTCGACGTCACTCCGGCCATCTTCATCCAGGTCCATCCGGCCGACGGTCGCGAAGTATTCCTTGCGGCCGGCCGCCCACAGCGGCGAGTAGATCGGATCGCCTTCCGCGACCGGGCGGAACAGATCGTCGCTGAGGATGCGGGCTTCCGCGAGGTGCGGCTCCAGGATCCGGGTGACTTCGATCTTCGCCTTGATGTCTTCGACACCGCGGCCAATGCCGCGGTGATCGGAGGTATACACGCTGAACGACACCTGCGGACGCAGTCCTTCCGCCGAACCGATGTTGATCCACACGGTGCGCGTCGTGTTGTCGATCGACACGATCTGCCCGTCCTCGCGCTCGAAGCCCTGCTTCGTCAGCTCGTCGATCTGGTCCTTGAAGAAGTCGATCTGCTTTTCCAGCAGCGCGGTGCGTTCTTCCGTCTCGCGGCGATACCGGTCAAACGCGTCCTGGACCTGTCCCTTCTGGACGTTGGCTTCGTTGTACTGCTTTTTCCACTCGTTGATCTCGCCGTTCTTCTCGTCGATCGCCTGCTGATGCGACGCGATGTTGCCCTGGAGCTGCTGCTCCGAACTCTCCTGCGAGGCCTGGAACTGGCCGACCCGTTCGTTGGCGCCGCTTTCGAGCGAGGTGAGCTGCGACTTGTTGTCGTTCAAGGCGACCTTCATGGTCTGATTTTCCAGCGACAGGTTGTCGATGGCGGCCCGCAGACCGGAGAGCGTGGCCAGCAGCGTGGGAGCCGCCTGGGCGCCCCCCTGGGCCGTCATTTCGGCATTGAGCCGTCCGATGACTGTGGTTGCATCGGCCGTGTCGCTGCCGCCGCTGGCCAGGTTGATGCCCAGCAGCCCCTTCATGGCCTCGAACTCGCTCCGGAGCCGGGACACTTCGGCCTTCTGATCGCCGAGTTCCTTGTCGCGCGCCGTCAGCTGCGCCTCCTTCTCGAAGTTCTTCTTCCACCCGAGATAGGTGAACACCGACAGGACGAGGGAGATCGTCACGAATGCGATCAGGGAGAAGTGGACGGCGGTGGGCTTGTTGGCGGCGGCCATAACGCATTCGCTCCTGCAGGTGCCTCTGCCTCGTCAGACGAGCAGCGGATCGGCGTAACTCAGCGCGCAGAATTGGGGCGATGAGGTGTCGTCTGTATCAAAGTCGATCGGAAACCGGCGCAACTTCAGCCCCCTTCTCCGACCCTCTGCAAACGGACCACGGACTGTCTCCGGTACGAACGGCTGATTCCTGCAACCCACAGGTTGGGAGCAACCGTCACGACCGGAATGGATTCTACGAGCGGGTCCGAGCGGACGCCCCGAAAATCCAGCAACTTGAGGGGATTTCCCCCACTCGATCCAGTCTACGGAGGGGACTAGGGGTGTCAAGGAGTTTGTAAGACGGGAGCCGTCATCGTTCGGGAGGTGGCCGGTCGTTACGGCCATGAGGCGGTTTTCAAACTCGGAGCAACCGGCAGCCTGCCTGTTGCCAATGCTGCTATTGCAGGCTCCAGGCCAGCAAGCTGGTGCCACGATTACGGTTCTGAAACTGCCGCATTGCGTGCAGACGTCGAACTCAGGACTCACGCCTCCTCCCGGCGGTCACTATACTCCGCTGCGACAGTGAGAACTCAGCCCAGCCCTGGGGACAGCAGCCACCGACCGGTCTCCCCAAGTCTCAGGCCTCACGTCTCCAGCCTCGAGCCGCACGCCTCTGTCATGGACAACCTTGTACGCCGGGAGGTGATCTCATCGGCCCAGACGCTGGTGGTCAAGGTCGGGACG
>JAEUIG010000788.1 GCA_016795125.1 Planctomycetaceae bacterium
TCAACCGCCGGCTCGATGCGGTCGCCGAACTCACGGCCGACGCCGCCCTGCGCCGCGACGCGGGCGAACAGCTCAAGCAGGCCTACGACCTGGAGCGCCTCGCCGGCCGTGCCGCCACGCTGCGGGCCTCGCCGCGCGACCTGTCGTCACTGACCCGAACGCTGTCGCTGCTGCCCAGATTGAAAGCCCTGCTGGCCGGTCGCCGCAGCGATCTGCTCCGCATGCTGGAAGCGCGCCTCGACCTGTGCGCCGAAGTCCGCGCCGACGTCGACGCGGCGCTCATCGACGATCCCCCGCTGGTGGTCACCGAGGGGGGCGTGATCCGGCCTGGATTCAGCGCGTCGCTCGATGAACTCCGCGACCTCGCCCGCGGCGGCAAGACGTGGATCGCCGAGTACCAGAAGCAGGAGATCGAGCGGACCGGGATCTCCTCGCTCAAGGTCGGCTTCAACAAGGTCTTCGGCTACTACCTGGAAGTCACCGCGGCGAACAAGGACCGGGTGCCGGCCGACTACATCCGCAAGCAGACGCTCAAGAACCAGGAGCGGTTCATCACGCCGGCCCTCAAGGAGTACGAGGACAAGGTGCTCCGCGCCGAGGAGAAGGCCATCGCGCTGGAGCAGGACCTGTTCCAGCAGTTGCGCGAGCGCGTCGCCCGCGAGTGCCGCCGCCTGCAGGAAACGGCCGGCGTCCTGGCCCTGCTCGACGTGTTGGCCGGTCTCGCATCGCTCGCCGTCAAGCGCCGCTACTGCCGCCCCGAGATCTCCTCCGATCCGGTCCTCGACATCCGCGACGGCCGCCACCCGGTGCTGGACGCGCTGCGCCCCAGCGGAGAGTTCGTGCCGAATGACATCCTTATTGGAGACAAGGCCGAGGGCGAGGAGCTGAGGGCCGAGGGGCAGGACGATGGCAATGTCCCCTTGACCCTCAGCTCTCAGCCCTCAGCCCTCGTCACCCTCATCACCGGCCCCAACATGGCCGGCAAGAGCACGTACATCCGGCAGGCGGCGCTGCTGACGATCATGGCGCAGATGGGATCGTTCGTCCCGGCGAAGTCGGCGCAGATCGGCGTGGCCGACCGCATCTTCGCGCGTGTCGGCGCCAGTGACGAGCTGGGACGCGGGCAGAGCACGTTCATGGTCGAAATGACCGAGACGGCCCGCATTCTCAACACGGCGACCGACCGGAGCCTGGTCATTCTCGACGAGATCGGCCGCGGCACCAGCACCTACGACGGCATCTCGCTGGCGTGGGCGATCACCGAATTCCTGCACGACGCCGTCGGCTGCCGCACGCTGTTCGCCACGCACTACCACGAGCTGACCGACTTGGCAAAAACGCTGCCGCGCGCCGCCAACTGGAACGTCGCCGTCCGTGAACAGGCCGGCGACGTGATCTTTCTGCATCGGATTGTGCCGGGCGCGGCCGACCGCAGCTACGGCATTCACGTCGCACGGCTCGCCGGCGTGCCGCGCGAAGTCATTGATCGGGCCGACGTCATCCTGGAACGACTCGAAGCCGACCACCACGACGAATCCGGACGCACGACCATCCCCGCCCGCAAACGCCGCGGCCGTTCAAAGCAGCTCTCGCTGTTCGTGGATGAGTCGCACCCGCTGCTGGAAGAACTCAAATCGCTCGACCTGGAATCGCTCTCGCCGCTGGCCGCGCTGCAGGAACTGCACCGCCTGCGAGAACAACTTAAATAACGCGATCGCCGATACGAATCCGCAGCCAGCGTCCGCTTGCGGTTTCGCAGTCCCGATTCCTCTCGACCCGCGCGCCGCAACCGCCTACGATTCCCGGCCCCTGCCCTGCTAGAATCGCGGCTGCCTCGTCATGGAAACGTCGCTGCATCGGCAACTCAAGGAACTTTACGCCGGCGACGCCGCTTCGCGCGAAGTCAGACTCGATGGCTTCCGTATCGACGCCATCGCCGACGGCCAGCTGATCGAGATCCAGTCCGCGCCGCTCGGCGCGATCCGCGACAAGGTCCGCACCCTCGTGCAGCAACACGACGTGCTGGTCATCAAGCCGCTGGCCGCGCGCAAAACGCTCATCAAGCTCAAAAGGAAGAACGGCAAGGTCCTCTCCACACGCACCAGCCCGCGCCGCGAAACGGTCTGCGACCTGTTCAGCGAACTGGTCAACTTCGTCCCGCTGTTTCCGCACCCGCGCCTCACGCTCGACGTGCTGCTCACCGAGCAGGAAGAACACCGCGTCCCGGTGAAGAAACGGCGGCGGCGCGGCAAGGACTACCGCGTCCTCGACCGCCGACTCGTGCAGGTCGTTGAGACACACCGCTTCCGCACTGCGGACGACGTACTCGCGCTGCTGCCCGAGGAATTGCCGGCATCCTTCACCACGGCCGACATCGCGAAGCTGCTGAAAATCCCACGCTGGCTCGCCCAGAAAATGACCTACTGCCTGAGGCGCATGGAGGCAGTGAACGTCATCGGCGTCTCCCAGCGCAGCCGGCTCTACGAACGCCGCGCTGCTTGACGGAAAAACAGGAGGGCACAGAGGAAACGGAGAGTACGCAGAGGGTGTTCGCGCGTCTCGACGTCACACTTGAACACACAAGCCAAGCAAGTGATTTAACAGAAGGGCACGAAGATCACGAAGACATGTCTGAAGGAGGGATCAATCGACGGCGGCCTGTACTCGAACCTATTCTCAAAAAGAGTTGGCAAAACCACTTCGTGTCCTTCGTGCCCTTCTGTAAGACTTCCTTCCAACCCACTCGCCCAAACGCATTCGATCACGAATTGTCGATCGCGTTCCTGCTTCGTCTCCTCCGTTCCCTCTGCGCCCTCCTGTTTTTCCATTTCATGCGGACATCATGCGCTGCGCCGCAGCGCCGCTTCCTGCCGCGACTCCGACGGAAACTTGCGGAATCGCGAGTGCATGCTGTCCCAGTCGATCACCAGCCGGCCGCCGGACGCTTCGTGCTGCTTGGCCCACGACATGAACAGATCCAGGCAGGCATGATCGATGTAGCTGAGGCGTGACAGGTCCACGTTCAACTCTGCATCCGGTGGAATGCCTTCCAGTGCTTCCGCCAGTCGCGGCAGGCGCATGAATGTCGCCGCCCCTTCCAGCGCAAGCGTGACGCGCGGCCCCGGCTCCTCGGTGACGCGGATCTTCAGTTGCGAGAATGTGTACAGCAGCTTGAGCCCCGACAGGACCACGCCCGTCAGCACGCCGGCCAGCAGGTCGACGGCAACGATCACGACGACGGTCGCCGTATAGACAAACACCTCCCCCTTGCCGAACTTCCAGAGTTCCCTGAAGGTCTTGGGGGCGATGAGTTTGTATCCCGTGTAGACCAGGATCGCCGCCAGCCCC
>JAEUIG010000821.1 GCA_016795125.1 Planctomycetaceae bacterium
GAGGAGACCGAGGGACACGGGAAGGATATTGGATTTTCGATTTTGGATTTTCGATTTTGGATTCAGGTTTTCTCCTGAATCCTGGATCCCGAATCCTGAATCCTCATTGGTGGCAGGCAACTCGCGGCCACTGTAGATTACCGCGCATGGCGAACACCATCCTGTACATGGGCGATACGGCGATTGACGGCGCGGCGGCGTACCTGGGGGGCGTGATGACGCATGCGGGGCTGAGATTCGACTATCGGCCCAGCGACGCGGCGCTCCGTCCAGAGGATGTCGCGACGGCGCATGCGCTCTACATCGTCAGCGATTACGCAGCGAAGATGATCGCGACGCCGCTGCAGGAGCGGATCGTGGAGCACGTTTCGCGCGGCGCCGGGCTGCTCATGCTCGGCGGCTGGGAGTCGTTTTGCGGGCTGGGCGGGGACTGGAGTGGGACGCCGATCGCGAACATCCTTCCCGTCGAGATCGGAACCAAAGACGACCGCCGCAACTGCGACGACCTCGTGCTGGTGCACTGCGAAACCGAGAATCACCCGATCACCCGGAGCCTGCCGTGGACGACGCGGCCGCCCATCATCGGTGGATTCAATGAGGTCCGCGCGAAACCGGACGGCGGACTGCTGTTGACGGCGCGCCGGCAGCGACCGCGTTTTGACGGGGACACGGTGCAGCTGGCGGCCGGAGCGGTGCATCCGCTGCTGGTGACGGGAGTGCACGGACATGGCCGCACCGCGGCGCTCATGACGGACGTCGCACCGCATTGGGTCGGTCCGCTCGTTGATTGGGGCGACCAGCGCGTGCAGGCGAAGGCGCCCGGCTCCAGTGAGATCGAAGTCGGCGACCTGTACGCACAGTTCGTCACGCAGTTGGTCGGATGGACGCTGCACAGGTAGCGAGTCGAGGGGCTTGTCCTCCCGGTATGGCGGGGGTTAGCCCCGCCGCTCGCGTCGCCTTCGGCTTGCCGCTAAACGCTAAACCCTTAACGCTTAACGATCCCTCATGCCCACTCCCGGTAATGCACTGGTCGGCCAGTCCGGCGGACCGACGACTGTCATCAACTCCTCGCTGGCTGGCGTCATTGACGCGGCCGCCAAGTCGAAGCAGATCGGCCGCGTGTTGGGGATGCGGTTCGGCATCGAAGGGGTACTCTCCGACTTCCTGCTCGATCTCTCCGCCGAGAAGCGCGAAACGATCAAGGCGCTCTGCACGACACCCAGCAGTGCACTCGGGTCGAGCCGGCTCAAGTTGCGCGATGAACACTTCGACCCGATTCTGAAACGATTAAAGCGGTACAACATCCGCTACTTCTTCATGATCGGCGGCAACGACACGATGGACACGATCCATCGCATCGTGAGCTACGCCAGGTCGGCCGGCTGGGAGATGACGGGGGTAGGCATTCCGAAGACGGTTGACAACGACCTGTTCGGGACCGACCACACGCCGGGCTTCCCGAGCGCCGGCAGGTACGTGGCGCTCAGCGTGCAGCAGGGGGCGCTGCTCGCGCGGGACATGCAGCGGGTAGACCAGTTCACGATCTTTCAGACCGTCGGCCGCAGCGCGGGCTGGCTTCCGGCCGCCGCCGCCTGCGCCCGCAGGAAGCCCGGCGATGCGCCGCACATTATCCTGCTGCCGGAGCGGCATTTTGAGCGAGACGATTTTCTCGAAGCGGTCGCGAACGCGCACAAGAAGCATGGCTTCGTGTCGATCGTGTGCGGCGAGGGGATCACGAATCCTGACGGCACGCCGGTGAGCGCCTCGACGACGACCGACAATTTCAAGAACGTCGAGTTCGGGGCGATGGGGGGCACCAGTGCGGCGATGATTCTGCACCGGATCATCAGCGACGAGTTCCGGTGGCGCGGCGAGTTCCAGGTGACGGAGTCGCTGCAGATGTGCGCGGCGGACCGGGCGGTGAAGCTCGACCTGGTCGAAGCCTACGCCTGCGGCAAGGAAGCGGTGAGTCTCGCCACTCGCGGCAACGGCGGGGTGATGGTGACGATCAAGCGGTCATCGAAGGCGGGCGAGCCGTACAAGTCGACATTCGGCACGATTCCGCTGTCGGAAGTGGCGGTGCATGCGCGTCCGATGCCGGACCAGTACATCGCCCCCGGTGGGATGGACGTGACGCGGTCGTTCATGAACTACGTCACGCCGCTGGTGGGAGTGTTGCCGGAATATCCGGGGCTGACGATCAAGCGGGCGAAGGTGTGAGTGGCACCGTACAATTGTTGGCCACGGCAAACGTCCATGCACGATGACATACCGTCGGTAGCGTTTCGCGAGGCGCTGGTGACGTGGTGCCGGGTGGCGGCGCTGAGTTTCGGCGGGCCGGCGGGGCAGATTGCGGTGATGCATCGCATCATCGTGGATGAGAAGAAGTGGGTCAGCGAAGAGCGGTTTCTGCATGCGCTCAATTACTGCATGCTGCTGCCGGGGCCGGAGGCGCAGCAGCTGGCGACGTACATCGGCTGGCTGATGCACGGCGTGCGCGGCGGGTTGGCGGCGGGAATTCTGTTCATTGTGCCGGGGATCGCGTCGATCCTGGTCCTGAGCGTGCTGTATGCCGAGTATCAGGCGACGCCGGTGATTGCCGCGGTCTTCTTCGGACTGAAGCCGGCGGTGATGGCGATTGTCGTCGAAGCAGTGATCCGGATCGGCAAACGCGTGCTGAAGAACGGGACGATGGTCGCGCTGGCCGCGCTGTCGTTCGTCGCGATCACGCTGGGGACGCCGTTTCCGGTGGTGATCCTGTGTGCGGGATTGATCGGCCTGGTGGGGAACCGGTTCTGGCCGGAGCGGTTTCAGGTGCTGAAGGGGCATGGAGGGAAGAATGCGGGCCAAGGGGTGAGGGCTGAGGGGCAAGGGGCGGGCGAGGAACGCACGCCTTCAAGCCCCTTGGCCCTTGCCCCTCACGCGTCTGCCGGCCCCTCACCCCGACCCTCTCCCCCGATGGACGCGTTGGCCGTCAACGACGCTTCCTCCGGGGGAGAGGGAGGAAGGCGCGCTTCGCTTTGGCGGCGGAGTCTGGTGGTCAGCGTGATCTGTCTGTCGCTGTGGTTCGCGCCGCTGGTGGCATTGTGGGCAGCTCTCGGACCGGACTCGGTCTATGTGCAGGAGGGACTGTTCTTCAGCAAGGCGGCGCTGGTGACGTTTGGCGGCGCGTATTCCGTGCTGGCGTACGTGGCTCAGCAGGCGGTGGAACGGTTCGCGTGGCTCCAGCCGGGGGAGATGCTCGATGGTCTTGGCATGGCGGAGACGACGCCCGGCCCGCTGATCATGGTGGTTCAGTTCGTGGGCTTTATGGGTGCGTATCGCGATCCGGGTCCACTGAGTCCGCTGGCCGGCGGCGTGCTCGGTTCGCTCATCACGACGTGGGTCACGTTCGTGCCGTGCTTCTTCTGGATTTTTCTCGGCGCGCCGTTCGTGGAGCGTCTGCGGGGGAACCGGGCGCTCAATAGCGCGCTGTCGGCGATCACGGCGGCGGTCGTCGGCGTCGTGCTCAACCTGGCGGTGTGGTTCTCGGTTCACACGCTGTTCGCACGGGTGGATACGCTGACGTGGCGCGGCCTGCATGTCGAACTGCCGGCACTGTCGACTTTTGACTGGCGCGCGGGACTGGTGGCCATGCTCGCGCTGGTGCTGACGTTCATATGGAAGCGCGGGATGATCACCACGCTGGCGGCGTGTGTTGCGGCCGGAGCGCTGCTATTCGCGCTGCGATAAATCGCACGCTCCGTAATGAACTCGGCGCTACGGCGTACTGCACAGCTCGCGATCGTGCCGCCTGAGCGTTGTTGACGGTCAACCCGTGTGGCGGGCGACGCCGGCCGCCTGCATTGATCGGCAAGGATCGAAAAGCCAGGCGGCTCACTGGTACCCGATGTTTCCGTCCGCTTCCAGAATCAGCTGCCGGCGCCAGGTTTTGAGCGGATTGCCGGCGAACGCCGACTCATTCAACTCGATTCCGAGGCCCGGCGTCTCCGGCACTTCGATGTGCCCCTCGCGCAGGGTGAACGGCTTCAGCAGCAGGTTCCGCATGGG
>JAEUIG010000851.1 GCA_016795125.1 Planctomycetaceae bacterium
GACGAAAGAAGTCTGACCTGGCATAGCACGCCGCACCCAAATGCTCGTACTCCATAAGCCCCGTTCAGGCCACGTCGGTCTGGCGGGGCTTTTTCCATTCCGCAGCACCTCCTTATCGAAGCGCGGAAGTCCCGCAGGAACCACTTGGATCAACAAGAGTTGGGATTGGACCCCCAAGTCACGTCTCAATCTCCAGCTCCTCGATCTTCCGGTACAGGCTCGACAGCCCCAGCCGCAACCGCTTCGCCGCTTCGCGCTTGTCCGGCCACTGCCGCAGCACGCGGGCGATGTGCAGCCGCTCGTAGTGCCGCAGGGCCGATCGCAGGTCGTCGGTGTCCGGCAGCGGCTGCCCCAGACCGAGCAGGTCGGGCGGCAGATCGGACGGCTCGATGCTGGTGCCGTCGCACATGATGACGGCCCGCTCGATCGCGTTGTCGAGCTGCCGGACGTTCCCCTTCCACTGGGCCGACATCAGCAACCGGATGGTCTCGCTGGTCGCGCTGGTGACGCGCTTGCCCATCGCCCGCGAGTGCCGGGCAATAAACGCATCCACCAGTTCCGGGATATCGTCGATCCGTTCGCGCAGCGGCGGGATCCGCAGCTTGACGCCGTCGAGCCGGTAGAACAGGTCTTCGTGAAACGTCCCGTCGCCGACCAGCCGCATCAGTTCCTGGTTCGTCGAAGCGATGATGCGGCACTTGACCTTGTAGGTCTCTGCGCCGCCGACCGGCATGCTTTCGCCGTATTCAATCGCCCGCAGCAGCTTGGTCTGCGTGCTCAGCGGCAACTGCGAGACTTCATCGAGGTACACCGTTCCGGCAGCGGCGCTGCGGAGCAAGCCCGGCTGCGATGACTTCCCTCCGTTGCCGAACAGCTCGCTCTCCAGCAGTTCGGTTGGCCGCGTCCCGCAGTTGACCGCGAGGAACTTCTCGTCTTTGCGCGGTCCGGCTGAGTGAATCGCCCGCGCGAACAGTTCCTTCCCGGTGCCGGTCTCGCCGACGAGCAGCACGTTCGACGGCGACAGCGCCACCTTGGCGATCGTCTGTTGCAGTTCCTGCAAGGGTTTCGAGGAGCCGACAATCTGCTCGAACTGCCGCGGCTGTGCCAGCTCGCGCCGCAACTGCTGATTCTCCAGGTACAGGTCCCGGTACTGGAACACCCGCTTCAGCTTGTGGTCCAGGTCTTCGAAGAGCACCGGCTTCACGAGGTAATCGAAGGCGCCCGCCTTGAATGCTTCCACCGCGTTTTCGACCGTCGCGTAGGCGGTGATGATCAGCACGAAGGTCGACGGATTGATTTTGTGCAGCATCCGCAGGAGGCCGATGCCGTCGCCGTCGGGAAGCTGGACGTCGCACACGGCGACGTGAAAGTCCTTCTGCCGGGCGATCGCCAGCGCCTCGGCCGTGGTTCCGGCATCGGACACGGCATAGCCCTCGCCCACGAGGAACTCGCGGAGGGTGCTGCGGATGATCTGTTCGTCTTCAACGATCAGGACGGAACGGACGGACACGATGGGTTTGGGATTGATTCGGCCCGGCGCAGGCCAGCTGGATTCGCCACGGAGAACCGCCCGATTCTAGCAGGCGTTCGATTTCAGTCGCCACCAGGACACGCAATCTCCATCTGGCGCGGTCCCCATCCCCCCAATCGAAAATCGAAAATCAAAAATCGAAAATCCCAGCCCGCCTCCCGTTGCTTGGCAAACGGCCCGCGTGCTCTATGCTACAGCCGCCGGATAGTGCGATTTCCTGCCGCCCGGCGCTCGTATCCTCTGACTTCCGAACGACTTCCATGCCTCGCGTCCTCATCACAGACAATCTCTCCGCTGCCGGTCTCGAACTGCTGCGGCAAACCCCGGGTATTGAAGTCGACGTCCGCTCCGGATTGACGCCCGACCAGGTGCGCGAGGCCCTGCGCGATGCGGACGGCATCATCATCCGCAGTGCGACCAAGCTGACGGCGGCACTGCTGGAGGGGCAGAAGCGGCTGAAAGTGATCGTCCGCGCCGGCGTCGGCGTCGATAACATCGACCTCGATGCCGCCACGCGCGAAGGCAAGTGGGATCGCAAATCGTTCACCGGCACCCAGCTCGCCGGAAAAACCATCGGCGTCGTTGGACTTGGCCGCATCGGCCAGTCTGTGGCGCGCCGCTGCCGCGGCCTCGAAATGACCGTCCTCGGTTACGATCCCTTCATCTCGGCGGAGAAGGCGGCCGAGCAGGGGATCGAACTGCACCGCGATGTCGAAACGCTGCTCGTGAAGTGCGATTTCGTGACCGTCCACACGCCCTTGTCGGACGAGACCCGGGGACTGATCAACGCCGCGCGACTCGCGAAGATGAAGCGCGGCGTGCGGATCATCAACTGTGCCCGCGGCGGCATCGTCGATGAGGATGCACTGGCCGACGCGGTGGAATCAGGCCAGGTCGCCGGCGCGGCGCTCGACGTGTTCGTCAAAGAGCCTCCGAAAGGCTCCCGCCTGCCGTCGCTGCCGAACGTCCTGTGCACGCCGCACCTCGCGGCCTCGACGGACGAGGCCCAGGAGCAGGTCGCCCTGGAAGCGGCCGAGATCATCGCCGCATTCCTGACGCGCAATGAAGTCCGCTATGCGGTCAACATGGCGCCGATTTCGGCCAAGGAGCTCGCCGGGGTCAAGCCATACCTCGATCTCGGCTACCGGCTCGGACTGCTGCTGTCGCAGATCAATCGCTGCGCTCCGGTGACATCCGCGCGGCTTTCGTTTCGCGGCGACGCCGCCTCCAAGCCGACGCGGCTGATCGCCAACGCCTTCACGTCCGGCCTGCTTGGTTCGGCGCTGCAGGAGAACGTCAACATCATCAATGCGCAGCTGCTGGCCCAGGAGCGCGGCATCGAAATCACCGAAGTGACTTCCACGGACAAGGGGGATTTCTCGACGCTGCTGTCGGCGACGGTGACCTGCGAAGATCACGAACTCACCGCCGCCGGCACGATCTTCGGGCAGGAGTTCCTGCGGCTGGTGCGGCTCGACGAGTTCCACCTCGACGCCTACCTCGACGGCATCATGCTGATGTACTCGCACCGGGATCGCCCGGGACTGATCGGCGCGATCGGCACGGCGTGCGGGCGGCACAACGTCAATATCTCGCACATGGCTCTCGGCCGCCGGAACGTCGGCGGCGATGCCGTCGCGTTCTTCAATGTCGACGACGAACCGCCTCAGGCCGCCCTCGACGAAGTCGGCAAGCATCCGGACGTCACCGGCGTGCAGGTCATCAAGCTGCCGCCCGCCGGCGCGCCGCTGCCGTGGCTCGGACTGTGAGCCGGGCGGGACGACTGTTGGGGGGGGGTGGCCGGGGCTGGACCGCAGGGAAGCCCCGGAGCATCGACACCGGATGACGGGTTCCACTGGCTCTGCCAGTGCATTCCACGCTGAAGCCTGGACTTGGTTCGCACTGGCGGAGCCAGTGGCACCCTGTGTGCTCGACACGCATCAGCCATCCCCGCTGCGATCCCGATTTCCGTCAAAATCGGCTCGTTGACACTCTTCAGCAGCCGGTTTATGGTGGATGCTCAAGATGTCGGCCTGTGCCGAGAACGCGTCTTGCGGCTCATGACGGCCTGCCCGTTCACGATCTCCGGTTCACGAGGTGATGGCGATGTGGAGTCCTTCCCTGGCATCCATGGGCAAGGTCGTGGTCGCAGGCGTCCTGCTCACCGCGACGACAAACGTCGAGGCGTGCCTGTTTCCGTGCTTCTGGGGCTGGGGCGGGGGCTACGCCCCGCCGCCGATGTACGCCGCCCCGATGTACGGCGGGCCGGCCTATGCTCCCAGTCCCTGCGGACCGGGCGGCTGCAGTCCGTGCGGACCCGGGGGATGCAGCTCCTACTACGGCCCACAGGCCTGTTGTGCTCCCTGCGGAACCGGCTGTTCGCCCTGCGGTCCCGGCGGTTGTGCCAATGGCGCGTGTGGAGCGAATTACAGTTCCGACATGACGCCCCAGCCGGATAATCGCCCCACCCCCAGAACATACACCGGGGAATCGCCGTCCGGCCAGACCTCAACCAGCGGCATGCCGGACGACGACTTCGAGGCCACGCAGCATGGAGCGGACGGACCTGACACCGAGAACGATCCGTTCAAGAAACCGAACCAGGGTGCAGGCGCCGGAGCGGCACCAGCCAATACGGACGCCCCGATGCCGGGCGGCGCCGCTGAGCCCATGCCCGAGTCCATCCTGCCGCAGGAAATGGGGCTGCAGGTTTCGCCGCTGCGGATGCGGACCCTCGCCCGCGCTCAGTATCGAATCCCGCGCGTCGCCCGGTTCGACGTCACCCCGGAGCCGGCCCGATTCTCCATCGCGGAGAGCCGGCTCGCACGGCGATAGCAAACGGCACACTCAACGACCCGGGCGCTCGCAGCATCCGGGTCGTTTTTTATGCGCTAGCGCTGAATGACCACTTCCGACCCGACGGTCAGCAGATCGAAGACGATCTCGACGTCCTGGGAATGCATCCGGATGCAGCCCAGTGATTCGCTTTTGCCGATCGACTCCGGCTCGGTTGTCCCGTGAATGCCGTAGCCGCCGCCGAGACTGATCCACCGCTCGCCCACCGGGTTGGCGGGATCGTCGGCAGCGAACGAGCCTTCGGGGCCGTTGTACGGGGGATTGGCCATCTTGTCCTCGACAGCGAACGTCCCGATCGGCGTCGAGCCATCCATCCCGACTCCCACGGGGAACCGGTAAACGTAGTGTCCGTGGCAGTGAACCGTGATTTCGTAGTCGCTCAGATCGACAACGGCAGCGAACGGTCCCTTGATCACCTTCAGGCTCTGACCCACCTGGATGGGCTTGCCTTTGACGCGGTTCAAACGATCCAGGTACTGCCACGACACGCTGTACTTGCGGGCGATTGCCTGCAGAGTTTCTCCCGGTTCGACGACGTACTCGTCAAAGTAGTGCGGCTGCGGCTGGAAGTAGATGCGGCGGGCCGTCTGCTCGATGCGCTCCGACAGCTGGGGGCGCAGCTCGGGATGCTGCCAGTAGAGTTCCGAGAGCACGCGGTGGGCCGCAACGTCGCCGTCCTTGGTGCCGGCATTCAGGTGGACGTCGATCTCGGTGAAGTCGAACGCCGGCGGTTCGGCCGGTGACTCAGGGGCCGCCGAGTCTGCGAACGGATTGGCGGGCGCTTCCGGGGCCGACTCATCCGCCGCGAGAACAATGCCCGTGGACGACGGATTGAACGACGAGGCGGCGGCCGGCGTGATCTGCGGCTCGGGAGCCGCGGGCGGCGCACCACGCGCTGGCGCAGCGGAAACGAACTCCGGGGCTGGCGTTCCAAACGGACTCTGAGCGACGGTGTCCGAACGGGGCATCACGCGGGGCTGCAGGGCCGTGACCGTGACATGCTCTGCTGCAGGCGCCGCGCCTGGTTCAGACTGCCCCTGGAAG
The DNA here is from genome assembly GCA_016795125.1 of Planctomycetaceae bacterium. Lineage (GTDB taxonomy): Bacteria > Planctomycetota > Planctomycetia > Planctomycetales > Planctomycetaceae > JAEUIG01. The sequence goes on from JAEUIG010000851.1 coordinate 5,432, forward strand.
ATCTCCGCGTCGTCTGCTGGAACGCCGGAATCCGAGTCTCCCAGTTCAATTTCGTGCGCGGCAGGGGTCGCCGCGGGACGCGGTTTTCCCAGCGGCAGCAGTTCCAGCTTCCAGGCTGCCGTGAATCCCACGGCCGCCAGCACCAGCAGCCAGAACCGGAACGAGTAGACAGGATGGGGACGCGAGTGACGAGGCATGACGTTCTTCCCTGAACGCGCCACCGAGCCGGGGGGCCGGCGGGCGAGATTTGAAGCCGGATTTCCGGCCCGTGCGAGTCGAACTGTTCGCGGCCGGCGACGCCGGCCTGGCCCTGGAAAGGAAACTCGGCCCAGATGGCGCGGAACCTAGCAAATGGCCGAAAACAGGGCTACGGCAGTTTTTGCGGAGACCGGATGGGGAAGCCGCCATCCGCACAAGCGGTATTGCATCAGCCCCCAGGACAAACAGGTACCAATTCTGTCTTTCACTTCGTGCCTTCGTGCCTTTGTGTGAGCCACCTGTCATTCCGTGAAGCATTTGGCTCACACAAAGGCACAAAGGCACGGAGATCGGTAATATCGCCGGCTCAGACGTGATTCGCCGTCTGCTCCCAACACGCCATCCGCGCCGGCAACGACCGGCGCGATTCTCTGCATGTCTCAATTTCCCCCTGGACCGCGCGGCCAGTTCCTGCTCGGCTCCTTCGCCGATCTGCAGCGTGACATCCTGGGATTCGTCTCCCAGTCGGTTCGCGACTACGGAGACCTCGTCGGCTTTCGCGTCCTCGGCAAGCAGTTCTGCATCCTGGGGCACCCGGATTACGTCGAGCAGGTGCTCATCCGCGACAGCAGCCGGTTCATCAAGTCGATGGACTACCGCAAGCTGGCCGGTGTCGTCGGGCAGGGGCTGCTCACCAGTGAAGGTGAGACCTGGCGGAAGCAGCGCAAGCTCGCCCAGCCGATTTTCCATCACGACCGGATGAAGGACTATCTGCCCATCTTCGTCCGCCGCGCCGCAGCGATGTCCGAGAGCTGGCGATCATCGGCCGAAGTCGACATCCATGCGCAGATGATGCGGCTCACCCTGGAAATCGTCTGCGACGCCTTGTTCCGCAGCGACATCGAAGCCGACGTGCCGGGCATCGACCGCGCGCTCGATGCCATCACCCGCGCGTTCATGGGCTTTCCGTTCCCGTTCTGGGTTCCGCTGCCGGCGCACGTCCGGGCGTGGAAGCAGATCAAGCTACTGGATGCGATCATT
>JAEUIG010000075.1 GCA_016795125.1 Planctomycetaceae bacterium
TCGTCAGTCCGAGCGAGCGGAAGTACTCGTGCTCCGCTTCTTCCATCCAGCGGAAGAAGTTGGCGAAGTGGACGATGCCCGCCATGTCGGTTTCGGAGAACTGGACACGGCGCTGGGAGACAAAATGGGGCATGGGGCTAGAGGTCGTCGGGCGTCAGGTCGCGCTGGGCGACGTGGCGGATGGCCATTACTTCGACGCGATTGGCGACGATGCGGAACAGTGCCCGGTGGGTCTTGCGGCGACCGCTGCCATAAAGAAGTTCGCGAATCTCGAATGCGAATTGCAGGCTTTCGCGCGCGATTGAACAGCGATCAGGATCCCGAGCCAGTGATGCGATCGCCTCTTGAAATCCATGAAGCCACCGATTGGCGACATCCTCGGAGAGCGATCGCAAACGGTACCATTCGGATGCCGCTTCCAGTTCGTCGCGAACATGGCGCGGGACTACGACGTCGTACTTCATCGTTCGATCGCCGGCCAACCAAGACTCGCCCGAATCTGTCGACCGGTCTCTTCGATTGTCATTACCCGACCTGCCTCGATGTCGGCGATACTGCGATTGATGGAATCGATTGTGTCCGAGAGTTCCTGTTCTTCCCGCCATTTCTGCAGGCATTCTTCCAACGATGGACCTGCCTCCTGGCTGGGAACCGTCCGCTTCACGTATTCAGTGAACTTCTCGATTTCCTGATGAATCGTGGCCATAAGCTCCTCCCGTTGTTGGCACCCGTTGCCTGCTATTATCGTCGCCATCCGGCCTACTGCAACATGCCTCGGGCGGCGATGGGCCAGACGCATTCGACGATGCCGTTCCGGAGGCCGATGAACTCGTCGTGGAGCGGGGTGGTGAAGTCGGCGTAGCCGGGGATGACCTCGATCTTGTCGCCGATCTTGAGATCCTGCGACTGGGGGCCGAGCTGCAGGATGCCGTGCTCCGCGCTAAGACCGGTGAAGACGGCGTCCGGCAGTGGGCGGCCGGTGACGGTGCCTTTGACGGTGGGCTGTTCGAGTTCCTGGTTCATGGTTTTGCGCCCAAAGTCGACGACGGCGCGTTCAAGCTTGGGGCGGCTGACGACCGTGCCGATGACGATCAGCGCCGGTTCCAGACCGGACAGGCCGCAGCGGCGGATGTAGTAGGGATCGGCGAAGATGCCGCCGCCGCACTGCAGTTCGGTGACGCCGGGACAGGCGGCGGTGATCTGATACGAGCCGGTGCCGCCGGCGCTGACGATCTCACAGGGGAGACCATCGGCGAGCAGCACGTCGCGCTGTTCGACGAGCAGGGCGATGGCGGCGTTGATCCGCTCGGCTTTCTCCGCAGGATTCTCGACGCGGAGCAGATGCCCTTCGTAGCCCATGATGCCGGCGAACTTCAGCCCCTGGAGTCCGGCGATGCCTCGGGCCAGGTCGCGGAAGTCGCTGCCGGGGCGGATGCCGACGCGGTCCATGCCGATGTTGACCTCGATGATGACGCGGCACGTCACCCCTCGTTCACGGCAGACGGCGGCCAGGGCTTCGGCCTGCACGAAATGATCGCAGGCAACGATCGGGTCGGCGATGCGGCACAGTGCGGCGACCCGTTCCAGCTTGGTCCGGCCGGCGAGCATGTTGGCGATGAGGATGTCGCGGACGCCGGCCTGGGCGTAGACCTCGGCCTCGGAGACCTTCGCGACGGTGACGCCGATCGCACCCGCACGCAGTTCCAGATGCGCGATGGCGGGGGATTTGTGGCACTTGGCGTGCGGCCGCCACGCTTTTCCATGCTCGCGCAGGAAACCGGACATCGCGCGGATGTTGGCTTCCATCACTTCGAGGTCAATGCAGTAAGCGGGGGTATCCAGTTCCGACTTGTGGAGACCGACAGGCAGCGTCGTCATTCCGGCAACTCCCGATGGCGAGTGTCAGTGAGATTCGCGGTGCGGGCAGGCAGGAACAAAAGGACGGCCGCGGGAGTGAGGTCACTCGCCGCGGCCGTACCGCGAAACCGCTGCCGATTGTCGAGAATTGCGAGATGATTGGCAACTCGCGTCGGACAGTTACTCCGCCGGCGGACGATTGCCACGACCAGGACCGAAGCCGGGGCCCTCGCCATCTCGACCGCGGCCGAAGGCACGAAACTGCGGTTCCGCAAAGGGGAATGCTGCCCCTTTGATGGTTGCGTAGGCAGTCTTCTGTTCTTCGGTCAGCACGGCGAGTGCTTTCTCCGAACTGATGCGACGAGCCTCGCTCCGGCGATCCCGGCGTTCGCCGCCGTCGTCACCGCCGGGAGGCGGGCCACCGGCGGGAGGTCCGCCGGCCGGGGGGCCGCCCGCGCCTGCAGGCGGCGGGTTCCCCTCGCCCCGAGGACGACCGCCGAATCCGAATCCCCCCCCGCCGCCGCGCATCATGGGGCGTTCTTCGTCGAGCTGTGTTTTCAGAGTCGCCTTCTGTTCGTCTGTCAGATTCAGGGCGACGGCGATGTCTTCGTGGTTGAGTGCGGCAAGGTCGCCGACTCGCTGTGCCCAAAGTCCGCGCAGCCGCGTCATCTGGGCTTCATCGAGGATGCCGGCGAGCTTGCTGCGGAGTTCCTTCTCGATGCTCTCGCCGAACTCCCGCATTTTTGTAAAGGCGGCCCGACGTTCTTCCTCGGAGGCGTCGCGCAGTTCCTCGTAGTTGAACTCGGGAGGCTGAATGCTTTGGCGCACGGCGTCGCCCGCTTCACGGACTTTCGTTTCCTGATCCGCGGTGATGTTCAACTCGGCCCGAACGTCCTCCTGCCGCAGCATGCCGACCATGCTGTTGCGGTCCCCAAAACCTCCGCGCCCGCCCCGGAATCCGAATCCTCCGCCACCCCCGGGTCCACCCGGAGGGCCGCCGGGACCAGGTCCGTCCCCCTGCGCCAGCAGACAACTCGCGGTCAGCAATACCGCCAACGCAAATCCAGCCACTCGTAAAGCACGCATGATGTGTTTCCCCTTCGGACCGGGTCGGTCCAGAGAACAAGGGAGTTGGCGCACGGAAACCGCTCTCGGTCGGTTGGCGCCGGAAATGGTGAATCGTCACCGCTGCGATCAATAAACCCTCGGGAACGCTCCAGGTTTCGCCGGAAACCCGGTGAAACGTGCGGTTCTCGACCGACTCGCGCCGTCAATTGACCAGACTACGGAGACGGATCGGGGGTTGCCGTCTCGTTCCCTGGTCCTCCGGCGGGGGTCACCCCGAGGACGGAATCTCCGCCCGGCGCTGTCGGGGGAGCCGCCGGCGCACGCAGCCTTAATGCCAGGCCGACCGCCTGCCGGCTGTGGTCGATCGACTCCGCGAGGATTCTGGCCGACTCCTGGTCGGCGTGGAACCCGTGCGAGTTTTCACTGCTGATGAAATCCAGCCGCCACATCGCCTTGCGTTGCAGATCGAACAGAGGCTGCAGGTCGGATTCGGAAGCGCCGGCGGCCTTCGCTTCGAGAATCGCGTCGAGCATGTCGGTCATGGCGCCGGCGGCCCGGTCTCGCAGAGCATCGGTCCGCGACTGGATCGTCCGCACTTTTTCCGTGAGGTCAGCCTCGGACGACTTGTGGCACGACTGGCACGAGGTATTGATGTTCAGCAGGGGACTGCGGACCCAGTGGCTGCTGACCTTCATCGCCCCCTGCCGCTCGTACGGCATGTGACAGTCTGCGCAGCTCACTCCGCTGCGGGCGTGAATCCCCTGGCTCCAGAGTTCGAATTCGGGATGCTGCGCCTTGAGCACCGGTGCTTCCGTCTCGCCGTGCTTGTAGTCGAAGAACTGCTCACCATCGTCGAACTGGGTGGCGTCCCAGAACGCTTCGATGTTCTCGACCTTGAGTCCCTGTCCCCACGGGAAAGTCAGGGTCATTTTCGGGCCGCAGTAGTATTCGACGTGGCATTGTCCGCAGACGAAGCTGCGCAGCTCCTGCCTGGTTGCGTCTGTGTTCGGATCGTAGGGCTGTTCACGATTGCCGGCGCGCCAGCGGGCGATGCTGGGAAGATGCGGGACCGGATCGCTGCTGTTGGCCAGCGCGACAATTCCCTCGACAAAGCCGGGGCGCGTGACGCGGACATGCATCGTCTGGGGGTCGTGACAATCGACGCAGCTGACCGGGTGTGCGTGGCCTCCGCCGGCGGCATGCGGATCGCCGTCCGCTCCGATCGCCGGCGCGTGGGCAGCGGCGCCGTCGGGGGTCTTGAGCAACTCGGCGTGCATGTCGGTGTAGGTCAGTTCGCGACTGTGCCGGAAGCCTTCCATCACGGCCGTCCAGTCGAACGGGGCCGAGAGTTCGGCGGGGCCTGCGGGCTGTCCGAGCGCTTCAAGTCCGAGCCGGCGGTACGTGGGGATGATGGCCGCATGGCAATGCAGGCATGATCCGGACTGGGGGCGCTTGGTGACGCGTTCGGTGACTTCCTGATCGTGCAGCATGTAGGCATGGCCGCGGGCTTCGCGGTAGTCGATGCTGAAGGCATAGCCCGCATACAGCCGCTTGAGCCACGGAAATTCCTCCAGCTTGCTGGCGGGCATCGCGCTGGAACCGCCGAAGTCGGTCTCCGACGCATCGACCGTGCGGCGGTACCCGTCGTACTGCGACGGCCAGTTGGTTCCCCAGGGCACCGGATCGGTCGTGGATTCGTTGACATCGACGAGGCGCACGAAGGGCGTTCGCGCTTCCTGCCGATGCTGAAAGATGGTCACGAGCAACGCCGCGACGGCCACAGTGGCGACGGCCGTGAGCGCGACGATCAACAGGAACAATCCCATTCGCCGTGGAGGTCGACTGTCGCGGGTCGGTTCTGATTTGGACATCGGGAGCACTCAAGCTGGAAGAATGGAACGCGGATGACCCCGGACGAAACGGATGCATGCAGATTTGCGTGTTCTCCGTTCAAAATCGTTGTGCGAATCGCCGCGTGCTTGTTTTCAATGGATTTCTTGTCATGGCGTTGCAGTCCTGAACTCTTCGCAGTCCGCATCAATCCGCTGCAGCGGCGGTTATCCGCGTACTGCTCTTTATCGCATTAACGTAAGGCGTGGCCGGCATCGCTGTGGCAATGCGCGCAGGAGACGGCGTCGACTTCCGCGAGCGACGTCGTATGGACAAAGTCACCGTGACAATGCAGGCAGGCTTCCTGCGTCACTCGCGCATTGCGCGATTTGATCTGAATCGGTTCGTGGAAGTTCTCCAGGGTGAATGCCAGAGAATGAAAGAACCCGTTGTCGGCCTTCACGACCCACTTGCCAACGGGATGATGTGGCAGGTGACAGTCGTTGCAGACGGCGACGTGCCGATGCCCCGAGTTCTGCCAGGAGTCCAGATGTCCCTGCATGACATGGCAGTTGGCGCAGCCGGCCGGATCGTTGCTGAGGTAGCTCCAGCCCTGGCCGTAGCCGAATGTGAAGACCCCGATTCCCGCCAGGGCGCCGAGCAGCAGGGCGAAGAGCATCGCCAGCCGGGCCGGCCATCGTCGGCGCGCGGTGGGTGACGCGTCGCGGTCGCGCGACACAGTTGCAGACATGAGCGTCGAGGTTCAATCGAGAGGAGCGGCCGGGCGCGAGTCAGTCCCGCGCGTCGTCCGGCCAGATGATACACAATTGGCGTGTCGTGCTCGATGCAGCGAAAGCTCTAGTGATTGCGGCCGGGTGCGACTGTGACATTCGTGGTGGAGCCGGCGTCGTGGCCGCGGGGTCATGGCGTCGGCGGGATCGAGCCAGTAAACTGCGGCCTGAACCAGTGATTTGCACCCGTAGCTCAATCGGATAGAGCATCGGACTTCGGATCCGAAGGTTGGGGGTTCGACTCCCTCCGGGTGTACTTGGTCGCCAGCAATTGAATTGCAGCGGCATTCTTCTCGACGGCTTTGCAGCCATCTTCCCGGGAGGCCGTTGAGCGCCTTCACGGTCGCATGGGCCTTCGCTGACGCAGAGACCGTCCGGTAGCGAGACCGTGCGCCGCGGGTGGAGCGGGCAGCATTCTCAGGTTTGCCCATCGACGCCGCTGGCGGCCGCCTCAGTGCCGCGCGGTGGGTCGCCGCATCTGGCTGCCGAAGCCCGGTCCGCTGATCCTCCTGGGGCTGCTTGCGCGCGGGCCACGACCGGCGAATTCTGCCGATCCCGGAATGCAATGAATTGTGACTGTTCTTGTCGGGAGGGATGGGGAGATTAAAGAGAGTTTGCTGGTCGGGCCGATAACTCCGATATGCTGGGATTTCCTAAACAGACCGAGCTGCTGACGCGCCTGATGGAGGCGTCGGAACTGCGGCATCGCGTCGTGTCGCAGAACCTGGCGAACGTGAATACGCCGGGCTACCGCCGGCTGAAGGTGGATTTCGAAGACGAGCTGGCCCAGCAGATTCTCAGCGGCGACAGCGATGCCGAACCGCCGGTGATTAACACCGAGGTCGTCGAGGACAAGTCTCGGACGCCTCGTGCGGACGGCAACACGGTGGACATCGATCTGGAGATCGGCGAGCTGCAGCGCAATGCGATGATGTACCAGACCTACGCCCAGCTGCTGTCGGCGCAGTTTGCCACGATGCGGCTGGCGATCAGCGCAGAGTAACGACGGACCGCCGGGGATTCGGCCTCGCGCGTGAGACGACCAGGGAGGGGTGCATGTCAACGAATCGCCTGCTGACCACGTCGCAGATCAGCGCGTCCGGACTGGCGGCTGAACGCCAGCGGATGGAGGTGATCGCGAACAACATCGCCAACGCCAATACAACGCGGTCGGTCAACGGCGGCCCGTTCCGACGGCAGCAGATGCTGTTCTCGGAGGCGTTCGACATGGCGCTCTCTGACGGCAAGTTCAACCCTCACGGCATGCACGGCGTGCGCGTGAAGGGGGTCGAAGCGGACATGACCGAGTTTCCGAAAGTCTACAACCCCGGTCATCCCGATGCGGATGAGCAGGGGATGGTCGAGATGCCGAACGTGCATTTGCCGAACGAGATGGTGGACCTGATTACGGCCAGCCGCGCTTATGAGGCGAACCTGAAGGCCTTGCATCAGTTTCGGCAGATGACCGAGCAAACCCTGGCCCTGCTGCGAGGCGCGTAATGTCGATCGCACCGCTGGGAACTCCCGCCGCGCCTCCGGGCCTGGGCGGCGCCGCCGGCCTGCCGCCGCTGATTCCCGGCCTGAGCGCAATGCCGTCGGCCGAGGACTTCGGCAAGATGGTGTCCGACTACATGCAGCAGGCCAGCGACATGCAGTCCAAGGTCGGCACGGAGATCGAGGCGCTGGCCAGCGGGCAGACCGACAACATCCAGGACGTGGTACTGAGTGCGGCCCAGGCCGACCTGGCCGTGCGAATGGTCATTGAACTTCGCAACCGGCTGGTGAACACGTACCAGGAAGTGATGCGGATGCAGGTGTGACGAGGTTGATCGTCGATGGTTTATGGTTGATGGCTGAGCGGATGAAATCCGAAGTCCGAACGTCGAGAGTCGAAGCAGGTGCGTGGTTGTCGATCAACGATCAACCATGAACGATCAACTCTTTTTCGAGGAATGCTGTGAACTTTCTGAAGGCACTGCAGGCGCAGTTCGCCGGAACCTGGCAGCGGTATAACGCGCAGCAGCGGACGCTGCTGCTGGCGGCGCTGGCGATCGGGATGGCGGCGATCGTGGGAGTCGGGTTCTGGTCGGCGCGTTCCGAGTACATGGTTCTGGCGAAGGAGCTGGGTCCGTCGCAGGCGGCGGAACTCGTCAGCCGGCTGCAGACAGCGGGGATCAACTACGAGCTGAGCTACTCCGGCTCGGAGTTGTCGGTTCCCAAGCAGGACTGGAACCGTGCTCGGCTGGCGTCCGGGAATCTGCTGGACCCGCTGCATTCTGAAGAAAGCACCGTGGAAGGGGGGATCTTCGACGACCCCAACCAGATCAAGGACCGTCAGCACCGGCAGCTCGAGCTGTCGATCTCGCGGATGATCATGCAGCTGAACGGCGTGGCGCATGCAGAAGTGCATATCAGCCGGCCTGAATCCAGTCCGTTCATCCGGGAGCGGCGCCCGGCGACGGCGAGCGTGGTGCTGTCGTTCCGTCCGGGCGTGATGTTCGACCGGCAGCAGGCGGCCAGCATTGTGTCGATCGTGTCGCACGCGGTGGGCGGCCTGAATCCGGACGACATCACCGTCGCGGATACCCAGGGGCGGATCCTGTCGGAGAAGCAGTCCGGCATGGGGGCCGACGTGGCGATGCAGTTCGAGTATCAGCGGCGGCTGGAGACCGATCTGGCGGCGAAGGCGGAATCGATGCTGAGCCAGATCCTGGGTCCGGGCCGGGCGATCGTCCGTGTCACAGCGGACGTGGACTTCACGCAGACGACGCGCGTGGAAGACACATACGATCCGGACGCTAAGGTCAAGAAATCGGAAAAGATCACCACGGAAGATACGACCAATCAGGAATCCACGGTCGGTGGTTCGGGAACGGCCGCGAATGTGGAAGCGACTCCTGCGGCGTCGAGCGCGACGCGCGGAGCGCAGTCGTCGAAGTCGGAAACGATCGAGACCGAATACCAGAACACGAAGCGGACGAATACCGTCGTCGAGGCGCCGGGGCGGTTGCAGCGACTGACGGTGTCGGCGGCTGTCGACATTCCCACCCCGGCCGATGGCAGTGCCCCAAAGCTCACCGAGGAGCTTGTCAAGAACGTCATCAAGCAGGCGGTCGGATTCGACACAGAACGGGATGGCGAGGACGCCATCACTGTGGTGGTAGGCCCCCTGGCTGGACTTCCGGCGATGGACGACCCGGCCTTAGGTGGCGCAGGACCGTGGAAGCAGTACGAAGGACTGGTCCGGAACGCGTCGCTGGGGATCGCCTCACTGGTGGTCCTGGCGATCGCGCTGCTGACGCTCAAGAAAATGCGTCCGGTCGTGGTGACGCCGCCGACGACGGAAGGCATGACGGTTGAGTCATCGCGGCGGCTGTCGGCAATCGCCAGGCAGGTCGAAGACGATCCGAAGGCGATTGCGCAGATGCTGGAAACGTGGCTCGGTGAAGACAACAAAGCCCGTCAGGACCCGGTCCGGACGGCCGCCTGACAATGTACGGCACTCTCTCCGAGAGTGCCGTGAAGAACCGTGGTCCTGTCTCAGCGTCTCGCGGAGCGAGACGCCTACATTTGCAGACAATGGTTGACCAAGCAGAAGACAAGCTGTCCGTCCTGTTGCACCTGATCGGCGAATCAGCCGCAGAGAAGGTGCTGGGGCAGATGCGCCCGGATCGAGCGGCGGCGCTGCGTGCACGCGCAAAGTCTCTGCAGGGGACGACGATCTCCGCGCGTCGTCGCGAGGAGGTGTTGTCGGACTTCGAGCATCTGTTTCAGCTGGCGTCGCGCTCGCGGGGACCGCGATTGCGCATCGCGGGCGGAAGCGATGCGGACACCGCCGACGAAGTCTCCGAGTCGGCCGGGAGCGACTGGACACCGTTTGAACCGGGAGATGATCCGGAGGAGGACCTGCTGCGGCTGACAGCGCACCAGGTGGCGCTGAGCCTTGAGTCCGAGCATCCGCGGACGGCGGCGATCGTGCTCAAGCACCTGCCGAATGCCGAAGCGGCGGCCGTGCTGCGGGCGCTGCCGGAAGAGCTGAAGCAGCTGGCGATCGTCGAGTTCAGCCAGCCGATGACCGAGAACCTGAACCTGATCAACCGGGTGCTGCGCGCGACGGTGCGGACGGCGGTGCGGATGCCGCCCGCGGCCGCCAAGCAGGTGGATGCCGTCCAGAGAATTGCCGAGATGCTCCGTGAGAGCGACAAGGCAGAGCGGAAGCCGCTGCTGGAGGCGCTGCAGTCGCATCATCCGGAAGCGGCGGCGCTCGTGCAGGAAAAGCTGTACGACTTTACGGACATCGTCTCCCTGGACAACCGGGTGGTGCAGCGCGTGCTGTCGGAAGTGGACGTGGCGACGCTGGCGCTGGCGTCGGTGGGATCCGAGCCGGAGCTGCTGGAGAAGATCATGACGAACCTGTCCAAGCGCGCCCGTGAGACCTTGAAGGACGAGCTGGAGTTCCAGTCGTCGGCCCGCGGCGATGCGGTCGCCGGCGCCCGCAAGTCGATCGTGCAGATTCTGGCGAAGATCGACCAGGAAGGTAATTGAAGTTCGAGAGCGAAACTCGCATGTGGCGCACGACGGTCATTGTTCCGAGCAGTCCGAGCAAGGTTCGCATAGGCGGGTCGATTGCCGTCGGCGCGCCGCCGATCGTGGCTGCGCCTGCGCGCGAAGCCGGCACGCGGACGACGACTTCCGCGCCAGTTCCTGCGGCCCCGCCGGCACAGGCCGTGGAGCCGCCGCCACCGACACCCGCGCCGCCGCCGGTCAACCCTTACGAACCGCAGATCATCCAGTTGCTGGAATCGATCACGCGCACGCTGGGAGAACTCGAAACCCGCCGTCGCGAGTCGCTGACGGAACTTCAGCAGGCGGTTGTCGAGCTGTCGGTCGCGATGGCGTCGCAGCTCACGTACCGGATCATCGAGTCGGGTGAATTCGCCGTCGAGAAGATGGTGGAGGATGCGGTGTCGCGATTGCCGGCGGCCGAGCATGTCACCCTGCGGCTGCATCCGGACGATCTGTCATTGTTTCATCAGCGTTTGAAATCGATCCCGGCGGCCGCGCTGGATGCGCGGTCGCTGGAACTGACGGCCGACCCGGAGGTCAGTCGTGGTGGCTGCCTGGCGGAATTGCCGGAACAGGGAATTCTGTGCGATATCGAGATGCTGCTGGGAGACCTGCATACGGAACTCATGGAAGGGTTAAGCGATGCTCAGGTTGAACGTCGACACACTCAAGGGGCGAATCGCAGCCTGCGACGGTTTCCGGATCGTCGGGAAACTGCGTAGCGCCCGGGGTGTGCTGACGGCCCGCATGCCGGGAAGAATCGGGGATGTGTGCCTGATCCGCCTGGCGGACGAGGAGACGTTGCCGGCCGAGGTCATCGGCTTCGAAGGGGACACGGTGCAGATCATGCCGTTCCGCCCCTGCGAAGGCGCCGAGCCGGGCTGCCGCGTCATCGACCTGCGCCGACCCTACCGCGTTCCCGTCGGCCAACGCCTGCTGGGCCGGGTCATCAACGGACTCGGGCTTCCGATCGACGAACTGGGCGCGCTGAACTGCCGCGACTGGCGTCACATCCATAATGTCACGCCGTCGGCGCTGCAACGGCCGCGCGTGGCCGAACCGTTTGTCACCGGACAGCGCGTCATTGACGGCCTGCTGACGTGCGGCCGTGGACAGCGCGTGGGCCTGTTTGCGGGCAGCGGCGTCGGCAAGAGCACACTGCTGGGAGAGATTGCGCGGCATGCCGTCTCCGACGTCAACGTGATCGTGCTGGTCGGCGAGCGCGGACGCGAAGTGCGGCCCTTCCTGGAGGACTGCCTCGGCGAGGACGGTCTGCGGCGGTCGGTGGTCGTCGTGGCGACGGCCGACGAGACGCCGCTGATGCGGGTGCGGGCGGTCAGCACGGGCATTGCCATTGCCGATCATTTCCGCCGCGCCGGACGGCAGGTGCTGTTCCTGCTCGACAGCCTCACGCGGATGGCGACGGCGCAACGCGAGATCGGGCTGGCGCGCGGCGAGCCGCCCACGGCGCGGGGCTATACGCCGTCCGTGTTCAGCCTGATTGCCTCGACCCTGGAATCACTCGGGAACAGCGAAGCAGGCAGCATTACCGGCATCCTGACGGTGCTGGTGGACGGCGACGATTTCGACGAGCCGATCACGGATGCGGCCCGATCGGTTCTGGACGGGCACGTCGTCCTCACGCGGAAGCTGGCCGAAAAAGGGCAGTTTCCGGCAGTGGACGTGGGCGCCAGCATCAGCCGCGTGTTCCGCGATGTGACGACCACGGCGCAGCAAATGGCGGCCCGCAAGGTGCGCGCAGTCCTGGCGACGTACGACGAAGTTGCGGACCTGATCCAGATTGGCGCGTATCAGCGCGGCAGCGTGGCGCGAATCGATCGTGCGATCGAACTGCTCCCGAAGGTCCAGGAGTTTTTGAAGCAGTCGGCGGGATCGACGTCGACCTGGGCCGATACGCAGCAGCGGATGGCGAAGCTGGCAGAAGGCTGGCCGTGGTGAAGGGGGATTTTGGATTGTTTAGCCGCGACTCGAAAAGGAGCGTGGCGCAACCGTCTCGATAAACCATCAACCATAAACGATCAACCTTTCCGTGCGCTCACCGGCTGTTGCACTTCCGAAGCGGTTGCTCCGCATCAAGCGGCAGACGGCGCGTCTGGCCGAGATGCGGTGCATTCGCGCGGCGGCACAACTGGAGCAGGCGGTTCAGGCGGAGCGGTCGGGGCAGCGGCTGCTGGACGACGCCGAGGCGTCGCTGCGCGAGCGCTGCCTGCGGATGCGGCTGGTCGAGGAAGTCCACGCGTCGCGGCACGAAATTCAGCGGCTGACAGAGCGAGTACAGCAGTTGCAGATTGCCGCCGCAGAGGCGCGGCAGGCGTATCAGTCGGCGATGGCCGAACAGCAGAAGGCCGAGGCTGAGGTGGAAGTCCTGGAGAAGCTGCTGCAGCAGCGGCTTGATGAACTCCGCCACAAAGCGGAACAACGGAAACAGCAGTTTGCGGACGAATGGACCATGCGCCGCTGGAACGGCGGTGATGCCGACCGGCAGGAGTCTTCGCGATGATGAAACTGATCAAGCTGATGGCGTTCGGGGCGATCGTGTTCGGGACCGCGGCCGGCGGGTCGTATTTCGCCCGGATGCAGCAGCAGACGGCACACGAAAGTACAGACGAGCATGGCGAGGCGACCGCCACGACGGCCGCGACCGACACTCACGGTGCTGCGCCTGCGGACGTCTCGCAGGGGCACGACGACCATGCGGGCCAGGTCGAAGAAGAACTGGCGGTGGTTGTCCGTCCGCGGATGACGACGCCCGAAGACATCATTCGCAATGCCCAGGTCCTGAAGGCGCGCGAGGAGAAGCTGGTCTTGCGGGAGCGCGCGGCCGAGCAGGAGCAGCTGCGGCTGCAGCTTGTGCAGTCGGACCTGCAGGAGGAACAGACCGCGATTGAAGCGCTCGCCGAGGGGGTGAAAACCCAGATCGAATCTGCGAACGAGCTGCTGGTACAGATCAGCAACGAGAAGAACAAGCTCGACCAGGAACGGCAGCGGAACGAGCAGCAGATCGAGGAGTTCAAGGGCGAGCAGACCAAGATGGATGCGGTCGAGCAGCAGAACCTGAAGCAGCTGTCGACGTGGATCCAGGGGATGGACTCCGATGCCGCCGCGCAGTTCATTCTCGAGCTGGCGAACAACGGCAAGATGGACGTGGCGGTGCGACTGCTGTCGAACTTCGAAGAGCGGGAAGCGTCGAAAATCCTCGCCGCGCTGAAGAACCCCAAGCTGATGGCCGAACTGGCGGAGCAGTTCCGCACGCTGCAGCGGCCGACGAAGACGGCGACATCACAGAGGTGACTTGAAAGCGGAGAGCGGAAAGCGGATTGAGCGCGCCAATCCGAAAACAAACATCCAGAATCCAGACTCCAAGATGGAAACCTCTCAGGTTGTTCAGATCGGCCGTGATCTGCTGCTGACGTCGCTGGTGCTGTCGCTGCCGGCGATCGCGACCAGCCTGGTCGTCGGTCTGTGCATCAGCATCCTGCAGACGGTGACCAGCGTGCAGGAGCAGACGCTGACGTTCGCACCGCGCATCATCGCGGTTGGCGCGGTGCTGATTGTCACGCTGCCGTGGACGATCCGCGTGGCGGTCGGATTTACAACGCGGATGATGGAAATGGTTGTTGGGGCCGGACTATGACGCTGGCCGGCATTGTCTTCACGCTCATGATGGCGCTGGTGCGCACAGCGACGCTCATCGCCGTGTTTCCGCTGTTCTCCGGGCGAAACCTGCCGACGACCGTGAAGATCGGGCTGGCGGTGGTGCTCAGCGGAACCTGGTTTCTGGCGGGGCTGCCGAGTGCGGACATCACGGCCGGCGAAGTCGGCTCGTGGGGGTCGATGACCCAATGGGTGATGTGCGCGGCGCGGGAGACGTTCATCGGCGGGGCGCTGGGTTTCGGGATGGGACTGTTTCTGCTGCCGATGCAGATCGCCGGCTCGTTCATCTCCCAGGAGATGGGCCTGAACATGGGCACGCAGGCCGATCCGACGGGGCAGGGGCCGTCGACGGTCGTCAACCAGCTGTTCTACACGCTCGGAATCCTGATGTTCTTTACGTTCGACCTGCACCACTCGGTGCTGCGGGTGCTGCATTTCAGCTTCTTTACGCGGCCGATCGGCACGGAGTTCCAGATGCCGTCGGCCGAGATCCTGCTGGGAGGACTGGCGGACACGCATTCGGCCGGGCTGCTGCTGTCGGCGCCGGTTGTCGGCGCGCTGTTCATCGGACTGATTGCGTTGCTGGTGACCGCGCGGACGGCGCCGCAGCTCAACATGTTCTCAGTCGGCTTCCCGCTGCGGCTGGCGATCGGCCTGGTGGCGGCGGTGGTGTTCTTTCCGGAGATGTGCGTGCTCGGCGTGCGCGCGATGTCGCGTTTGACGAACGTGGCGGAATGGTGAGTGGGTTGAAGGTTTATGGTCGAGGGTTGATCGACCTGTGGGGAAATCCGGAATCCGAATTTCGAATTTCGAAATTCGAAAAGGGGTGTTTGGTGGTTTGATGCCTGGTGTTTAGAGCCTATCCGAAAACCGAAAAGGGGTGGCCGGGGCTGGACCGAAGGGAAGCCCCGGTGTGTGTTCGCCGGGGTTTCGCGTTGCTCCAACCCCGGCCACCCGGTTGG
>JAEUIG010000082.1 GCA_016795125.1 Planctomycetaceae bacterium
CTGCCAGGTCGCGTTGCCGCTGGAAGGCGATGTCAGCCCGGACGCCTATGCGCAATTGCCACGTTACAACTTCATCGACGAGCACGTGTGGACGATGCTCGAGCGTCTGAAGCTGCTGCCGTCGCCGGCCGCGCCGGAGCACCGCTTCCTGCGACGGGCCTACATCGACATCATCGGCCGCGTACCGACCGTGGCCGAAGCGCGAAACTACCTGGCCGATCAGGCCGATGACCGCCGCACGAGGCTCGTCGAGCAACTCCTGCAGAGTCCCGAATACGCCGAGAACTGGGCCAATAAGTGGGCCGATCTGCTCCGCCCCAACCCGTACCGTGTCGGCATCAAGAACACGCTCAACTACGACGCCTGGATTCGCGAGCAGTTCCGCAGCAACGTCCCCTACGACCAGTTCGTCCGCGAACTGCTCACCGCGCAGGGCGGGACATTCCGCACGGGGAACGTCAACCTGTTCCGCGACCGCCGCGAGCCGGACGAACTGACGACGATCGTCAGCCAGCTGTTTCTCGGGATTCGCCTCGAGTGCGCCAAGTGCCATCATCACCCGTTTGAAGTCTACGGACAGGACGACTTCTACTCGTTCGCCGCATACTTCGCGAAGCTCGGCCGCAAGGGGACCGGCCTCTCGGAGCCGATCTCCGGCTCGGAGGAATACGTCTTCACGGCCACGGACGGCGTCGTGCATCACCCGGTGACCGGAGCGGAGATGACGCCGCGGCCGCTGTTCGGA
Organism: Planctomycetaceae bacterium; assembly: GCA_016795125.1. Lineage (GTDB taxonomy): Bacteria > Planctomycetota > Planctomycetia > Planctomycetales > Planctomycetaceae > JAEUIG01. The sequence goes on from JAEUIG010000082.1 coordinate 746, forward strand.
ACCGCGCCGGAGATTGCCGAAGGCAGCGACCCGCGCGCATCGCTCGCGGCGTGGATCACGTCGCCGGACAATCCGTACTTCGCCCGCACGATGGCCAATCGCGTCTGGGCCGACCTGATGGGCATCGGACTCGTCGAGCCGGTCGACGACCTGCGCGCCACCAACCCCCCCGCCAACGCGCCGCTCCTCGCCGCACTCGGCGACGACTTCGCCGCTCACGGCTTCGACCTCAAGCATCTCATCCGCACGATCACGACGTCGTACGTCTACGGCCTCAGCTCCGCTCCGATGGAACGGAACATTGTCGACGCCCGCAACTACTCGCGGCATTACCGGCGTCGCCTGCGCGCCGAGACGCTGCTCGACTCCGTCTGCCAGATCACCGGCCTGCCGGAAGAGTTCGCAGCGATGCCGGCCGGCAGCCGGTCGAGCGAAATCTGGACGCATCGCGTCGAATCGCTGTTCCTGGACTCCTTCGGCCGGCCCGATCCGAACCAGAACCCCCCCTGCGAACGCATTACCGAACCGACAGTCGTCCAGGTGCTGCACCTGATGAATTCCGAAAGCGTATTTGCAAAAGTCGCCGGCGATGAGGCGGCCGCCGCGAAACTGGCTGCTTCGGACCTTACCCCCGCACAGATTGTCGAAGAGCTGTACCTTTCCGTTTATTCCCGATTCCCCGACGAAGAGGAGTTGAACATCGGCGTCGGTTTATACGATACTGAAGGACAGCATCGCCGGGAGGCCACCGAAGACCTCCTCTGGTCGCTGCTGAACACGCCCGAATTCGTGTTCAAAGACTGAGTGACACACCAAGCTCACAAGGTTTAACAGAAGGTCACGAAGGTCACAAAGAATCAGCAGAAGACGTTCTCTTGAGCATTGCGTCAAACATCTTGTTTCGTTGTGCAAGGGCGACGTGACTGATCCTTCTTCGTGTCCTTCGTGACCTTCTGTAAATCCTTCCTGCCTTCTGTCCCCCCCGCCTCGCGTTCCCGCCACATGCCGCTCCTCAACCGCAACTGTGCCGGCGTCTCGCGCCGGAACTGTCTCAAGCTGGGATTGTCCGCCGCGCTCGGCAGCGGATTGACGGACCTGTTGCGCCTGCGGGCGACGGCCAGCGACGGCGGCTCGACGGTCGCGAAGGCGAAGAGCTGCATTCTCATCTGGCAGGACGGCGGACCGACGCACTACGAGACGTTCGATCCCAAGCCCGAAGCGCCGGCCGAAGTCGCCGGCGAGTTCGGCGCGATCGAAACCCGTACCCCCGGCATGTACTTCTCCGAGCATCTGCCGCAGCTCGCGTCGATCGCCGACAAGCTGGCAGTCGTCCGCTCGATCCGGCACGACCAGGGGAACCACGGCGCGGGCAACCACTACATGATGACCGGCGCGCCGCCACGGATTCCCGTCGGCTGCGGCGCATTCGTGAGCTTCCATCCGAGCCTCGGCTCCGTCACCGCGCATGAGCGCGGACACCAGCACGGACTGCCGGCGTACTTCTCCATGCCGCAGATGTCCCGCTCCGGCGGACCGAACTTCCTCGGTGCGCAGTACGCGCCGTTCGTCGTGCCGGACGATCCGAACAGTGAGAGCTTCCGCGTCCGCGACGTGGCGATTCCCCGCGCGCTCGAATCCGCGCGGTTTGATACCCGCAAAGACCTGCGCGGCGTCGTCGATCGACTCGAACGCTTCGCTGATCGCGCCGCGGCAGACCCGGTCGCCGTGCTCGACGATTACTACCAGCAGAGCTACGACCTCATCAGCTCGCCGCAGGCGCAGAAAGCCTTCGACATTCACAGCGAGCCGGCGGAAGTCCGCGACGCCTATGGCCGACACGACTTTGGCCAGCGGGCGCTGCTCGCGCGGCGTCTCGTCGAAGCCGGCGTGCCGTTCATCACCCTGTATGAAGGGGGCTGGGACAACCACGGCGATCTCTTCAGCACGCTGAAGCGGCGATTACCGGAATTCGAAGGCTCGATCGCCCAGCTCATTCGCGACCTGGAACAGCGCGGACTGCTGGATTCGACGCTGATCGTCGTGCTCGGCGAGTTCGGGCGCACGCCGAAGATCAACAAGGACGCCGGACGCGACCACTGGTCGAACGCCATGTCCGTGATGTTCGCCGGCGCCGGCTGTCCCGGAGGGACGGTCATCGGCGCCACCGATCGTGCCGGCTACTCGGCCGTCGATCGCGTTCTCTCGCCAGAGAACTTCGCATCGACCGTGTACCGCAAGCTCGGCATCGACCCGAACAAGCTGTTCTACACGCCGTTGGGCCGCCCGACGCACCTCGTCAGCGACGGCACCCCCATCGACGAGCTGTTCGCGTAAAGGGAAACAAACAGGAGGGAACAGAGGAAACGGAGAAGGACGGAGCTTCCTGCCAATCAGCGGCGGTAATTCCGCCAACAACAATCTTCCAATCAAAGAAAGTTGTTGAACCACAAAGACACGAAGCTCACCAAGACCAGAATCCAAATTCTTCTTTGTGCTCTTCGTGTCTTTGTGGTTCAAATCTTTGCTGTGATGATCTCGCCGGATCTCGACATACGGGAACTGCCTGCTCTCTGTAACGTAATCCCCTCTGTTTTCTCCGGTTTTTCACTCGTTCGGCGGCGCCAGCTTGTATTCCGCCGGCTTCACGCCGCGGACGAAGCCCTTGAAGCCGTACGCTGACGGGTGATATTCGCCGACGAGACGCACGTCGGCCCGCTCCGCGATCTGCGATTCGATCCCCAGGCACCAGTAGGCCGCGTTGACCAGTAATCGCCGCACACCCTCGCTTTCGAGGTCGGTCGCCGCGCCCATGGTCGTCATGAAGTTCCGTACGTCGGTCCCATCCTCCGACGTAAATTGCATCGTCCAGGCGACGGGCATCAGCGGATCGTTCTGCGATCCTTCGACGGGTGAATCCGTGGGCTGCATTCCGCTGAGCACTTGTCCCAGGATCAGGGGCCGCGCATTTTCCGGTTGTGGAAGCCGCACGCCGTAAACGTCCGTCGGGCCCCAGATATCGTCACAGCCGCGTACGATCGGATGCTCTTCCGCGCCCGGGGCGATGATTCCCCGCGTGCTTTGCTCCTTGTGCTTGCCGTGGTGGCTGATCCAGGTTTCGCCGAGCAGCTGCCGACCGAACCCGCCGTTCCATTCCTTGCTCTGCCAGCCGTAACGCGCGTACTTCCGATCCTCCGGGATGTTGAACGCATGCGTCGCGGTTCGCATCCCGATGATCGGCTTGCCCGATTCCACGTAGCGGACGATGTGTTCCATCTGCTCGTCCGGCAGGTTGCGGAATCGCGTCGCGATGATCATCAGGTCGGCGTTGCCGAGCGCCCCCAGTCCGGGGATGTTGTCGTTGACGTCGGGGTTGATCTCCCCGGTCGCCGGATCGATGGCAAACAGCACGGTGCAACGGAACCCGTGCCGGACCGACAGGATCCTCGCCAGTTGCGGCAGCGCTTCTTCGGAGCGGTACTCTTCATCGCCCGACACGAGCACGATTCGCCGGCCCGCTGCCGGCCCATCTCCGCCGGGATACTCGACCCACAGGTCCTCCGCGCGGCCAATGCCGCCGAACAGCAGGCAGATGCCAACGGACACCCACGGCAGCATCGACTTTCGCATCGCGGACCTGGCTCGGAATAGGCGTTATGAACGTCAAACTCAACCCGAACGTCAGCGGCCGGCCGGCCGCAGTTCACACTGTACCGGGGTCCGCTGCGGTCCCGCAAACCGGGCCGACGATTCGATGCTCCGCTCGCGACTTCGCGGCCGATGAACTCCGAGGCGACCTCCGGCCTGTTCCCCATGACCGTCATGCCTCCCGTGATTTCCGATCCCAGTTCCACGGCGGCGGTGCACGAAGCGGTCGACCTGCTCGCGAAGCGCGCGGGCAAGGTCCGCGACGCACGCCTGCAGCACCTGCTGTTCCGCGCCGGCTCCGCCATCCTCGAAGCGGCCCTGCGGAATCCCGGCTGTGCGCCGTCGCCGGTTTGCGGCGTGCGACGGACTTGATAAACTCCACCCCATCGCCGCCGCGCACCGCACGCGACCGGCCGTGTCCCACCAGCGTCCCGCACGCTGCCGGGCGTCTCGCAACCGACGGCCAACGACCCAACCGCGCAACCGTCATCCACTTGCGATCCATCGAGGGCGTAGCTCAGTCGGTAGAGCAACGGACTTTTAATCCGTAGGTCTCGGGTTCGAGCCCCGACGCCCTCACTCCGCAACCCGCTGGACGACAGCGGGTTGTGTTGTTTGTGGGCTCTGCTCTCAATTGGGCGAGGCGGAATCGCTTGTCACCGCTAATGGTTGCACCCACCCATTGCTTACTCCTGCTGGCGGCCCGCTGCCCGAACGCGCATACTCTGATCCGCGCGAAAACCGGGAGCAGACATGACGACGGCCGGACGATTGAGCTGGGTGCCCGCAGTGCTGGTGATTGGCGCCATGGGACTCGCACTGTCGCAATCGCCGCCGCCGCGCAGCGAGCCTGCGGCGATCGCAGCGGCCGTGGATGCGGCTCCGGCCCCAAAGCCGTCCATCGCACGGAAAAACGTCATCGTCGTCGGGGCGGGGATTTCCGGTCTGTGCGCAGCGCTGGAACTCGGTCGCGGAGGTGCGGAGGTCACCGTGATCGACATGTCGTCCGTCTTCGGCGGGCATGCGGTCATGTCGCAGGGCGGCCTGACGATGGTCGATACCCCGCTGCAGCGTGAGGTCGGCATCGAGGATTCGCCCGACCTCGCCTTCAGCGACTTCGTCAACTGGGGACCGGACGCGAACGAGCCGTGGGTCCGTTACTACGTGGAGCATTCTCGCGCCGACATCTACCAGTGGCTGATCGATGTGGGCGTCCGGTTCGAAGGCCTGGACCTCGGTGCTCCGGGCAACACGGCGGACCGTTTCCATCAGCCGGTCAATCGCGGAATTGGACTGGTGACTCCGGTGTACCGCGCCTGCCTGGCAGACAACAACATCCGCTTCGTCTGGAACACACAGGTGACGGGCCTGATCAAGGACGATGTCCGCATCACCGGGATCGAAGTGCGCGAATTGCGGACCGGCGTGGTGAAACAGATGGCGGCCGATGCCGTCGTCCTGGCGACGGGGGGCTTTCAGAGCAATCTGGACATGGTCCGCCAGTACTGGCCGGAGGACACCCCCTTTCCCAGCCGGATCCTGATCGGCTCCGGACGCAACTCGGTCGGCCACGGCCACAGGCTGGCCGAGCAGGCCGGCGGCACGCTCAGCCACATGGATTTCCAATGGAACTACTTCACCGGCATTCCCGATCCGCGGCACCCCGAGAGTCCGCGCGGCTTGAGTGCCGCCAACATGTACGGCATCCTCGTCAACTCGGACGGCAAGCAGTTCGCCAACCTGCACAACTGGGCGAAGGACGTCATGCCGCCGCTGCTGGCCAGTGAGCCGGCGACCTGCTGGTGGATTTTCGATGAGGCCAGCAAACCGAACTTCGTTGTGTCCGGCACCGAGTGGACGAAGTTCGAGAAGGTCGAGCGGCTGATTCTCGACAACCCCGACCTGGTGCAGCGGGCCGACACGCTCGCGGAACTCGCTGAAAAAGCCGGGCTGCCGGCCGCCGCGCTGGAGGAGACTGTCCGTCGCTGGAACGAACTGGTCGACAAGGGAGTGGATGAGGACTTCCACCGCTTCGGTCCGGACAAGACGGCCTACAACAACCTCGCATCGCCGAACATCGCAACGCCGCCGTTCTACGCCATGCAGTCGTGGCCGCTGACCCGCAAGAGCATGGGAGGCGTGGCGATTGATCTGGAGTGCCGCGCGACGGATCAAACCGGACAGCCGATTCCCGGCCTGTACGCCGTCGGTGAGCTGACCGGGCTGGCCGGCGTCAACGGGCGGGCGGCGCTCGAAGGGACGTTCCTGGGACCGTGTGTGCTGACCGGCCGCGTGGCCGCGCGGTCGATCCTCGGCACACTGGACGAGCTGGCTCCGTCAGCGGGCGCTGCTGTCGCCAATGAACGCTGCGCGGACTGCCACGACATTCCCGACCTGCTGGCGAACAAGCGCGAGGGCTACTGGCACTTCGAGGAATGCCACCGCGTAGTGCTGGAACGCGAACTGAACTGCCTGCAATGCCATGCGGAAATGGCGCCCTACGATGAGGCCACGCACAAAATGGAGCCGGCGACGATGACGGCCGCCTGCATCCAGTGCCACATCGCGCAGGAGTGACGTTCGGTCGAACGTCCTCACTCCCACGAAACGTCCCCTTCCGCAGTCACCCACGGCGTCATTTCATGCACGGCGACGCCGTGCTCCGCCATAAACATGCCGACGTTGCCCTCGAAGTCGCCGGTGTCGGGATAGCCGCCGGCATCGTGCGCAACATCCGGATCGGGGCTGGGGTTCGGATCGTCTCCACCGCCTGATCCGCCGGCGCCCGCGACACTGGGACCGACCGTCGTCGAGGCGATGTTGGCGACGGCCATCACGGCCCCGAAGCCCATGGCGATCCCGCCGATCCGCAGGGCCGCCGACTTCAGTTGGCGTCCGTTGATCTGGCGGCCGGTCACTTCCGTCGCCTTGCGCGCGACGGCGTCGGCGGCGACATTGGTCTGTTCGTTCGCCGCCTTGGCGACGGTCTTGAGCGTGTTCAGGGCAGTTTGGAACTGGAACGCCATGGGGGCACCTTGATCTGCCAGTGGGACGACTCCGTCCTCCAGCGCGGGGTCGGCTGACTTGTTACGCGAAAATTTCCGGCATTCTGCGCCGCACGATTTGCGGCGGTGAGCCGGCGCGCTATCCTGAGGACTGACATCACGTTGCGCGCACCATGATGCCCCATTCGACCACGCTGCAAGCCCGCTGGGTGTTTCCGGTCGCACGGCCGCCGATCGAGAACGGACTCGTCGAAATCGCCGACGGGCGGATCGTGTCCGTACGATCGGCCGACCGGTTCGCTGCCCTTCCGGACGAGATCGACTCGCTCGCGCTGATCCCCGGACTCGTCAACACGCACACACACCTGGAGTTCAGCGATCTCCGCACTCCCCTGCCAGTGCACTCCACGTTTGCGGAATGGATTCGCCTGATCGTCGGACATCGGCGCACTCGAGGCGAGTATCCGACTGCGGCCGTGCAGGACGGACTGCGCGAGTCGGCCGCGTCCGGTGTCACCACGCTGGGGGAGATTGCGACCCTCGGATGGTCGGCCGACTGCTTCGGATCGGGCACACCACGGACAATCGCCTTTCGCGAAGCGATCTCTCTGAGTGGTCAGAATACGGAACTGACTGCGACGATCAACGAACATCTCGCCTCTCTGCGAGAGCACCCTTCCGTCATCGGCGGAGTCAGTCCGCACGCCCCCTACTCCGTCCATCCTGAGTTTTTCCGCAGGCTGGTGTCGCTGGCGGCGGAGGCGCGCGCTCCGCTGGCCGTGCACCTCGCCGAGTCCCGTGACGAGCTGCAACTGCTCGACAGCGGGACCGGAGCGCTCGTCGACCTGTTCTCCGAGTCGGGATTCTGGAAACCGGATGCCATCCCGCACGGGACGCGGCCCCTGCACTACTTGCAGATGATCGCGGAGCTGCCTCGAGCAATGGTCATCCACGGCAACTACCTGTCCGACGAAGAATGTGCCTTCCTTCGCAACAGGCCCAACCTCTCCGTCGTGTATTGCCCGCGGACGCATGCCCATTTCGGACACGAACCGCACCCGTGGCTCAAGTTGCGGGCGCAAGGCATTCGCGTCGCGCTGGGCACCGACAGCCGCGCTTCAAATCCCGACCTCAGCCTGTGGAACGAATTGCTGTTCCTGCGCTCGAAGTTCCCGCAGGTGCCGCCGCAGGACCTGCTGGAAATGGGAACCCGTGCCGGCGCGGCAGCGCTCGGACTCGATCACGTCACTGGGACGCTCACGCCTGGCCTGAGCGCCGACGTGACAGCAATTCGCCTGGCCGATATGTCCCGCAGCGATCCACACGAAGCGCTGCTGCAGCCGCAGAGCCGACCAGTCGCCACTCTTCGCGGCGGGACATGGATCGCCGGATCGCCCGATTCCCTGGCGGACGTCTGACGAACACTCCGTCGACCGGCCGCAGAGAATGCATGGCAAGCCGGGCGGCGTCAGCCTCCGGTTTCTCACGGGCGCATCATCCGTCAGCGACGCACGATCGAGTACAGCACGCAGTCGTGACGCCGTCCGTGCAGCAGCAGCCGCTCGCGCAGAATCCCCTCGCGGACGCCTCCGGCCTTTTCGGCGACACGCTGGCTCGCGACGTTCTCCACCGACGCGAGGATTTCGATCCGATGCAGCCCTGCGACCTCAAAGGCCCACGCGCACGCCAGCCGCGTCGCTTCCGTGGCGACTCCCCGGCGGGTGGCCGACGAGCGCACCCAGTACCCCAGTTCCCCCACGCCGTTCTGTAGGTTGATCCGGTGGATCCCGCAGCCTCCGAGGAGTTGGTCGTCGGCGGCCACGACGAGGAAGCTCTTCTCTTCGTTCCGTTGCCACGCATCCGGCCGGCTGGCGACCCAGGCGGCCGCATCCTGTCGGCCATAATCCGGATGGCACCACGGCATCCAGATCGATAGCTCCGCTTGCGATTCCAGGACCGCGTCCGCCACGGCGTCGACATCGTCGCTCCGGTATTGCCGTAACCGGATGGGAATGCTCATGGCAGTGTTCCTGTTTCTGCAGGCTTTCGTGCTGTCGCGCCTCAAGGTCAGGCAGGGGCGACCTGGAGGACGTGCTGTCCCGGACAACCCGGGCCGTACACAGGTTCCCGCAAAATACGCCGATGCCGTCTCGTCAAATTGTCGATAACACCGGACGGACTTGTTCTCGCGCTGTGACGGCAATGGCCGTCGGGGGGCCGGGGATTGTGTCCATGACGCGCCGCCGGGATGCGGCACAATCAGCAGGCTTGCTTATGCCTCAGGGCATCAACGTCCTGGCACTCGTCAAAGACGGCGAACGGTACGTCTTTTTATACGACGACCACAGCACCGCCCAGGTGCTGCAGACGCTCGGCCGCTACGCCGCCGATCCGGAACTCAGCTTTTCCTGGTACGACGCGGCGGTTCTGAGCCAGCGTGTCCGTCACCTCCAGCAGAGGGCGACCGCGCCCTCCGCAACGCTCTTCAGGGAATCCGCATGAGCCCGCACTGAACCCGCGCCGGCTCATGCTCGCGACGGCGCCCCGGTCGAGTTCGCGCCTCGACCGGGGTGCCGTTTGCTTTTCCGGACAGGGAAAAACAGGAGGCCACGGAGGAAACGGAGAGGTCGATCACCGAAATCGCGGCCCCGGTTCAAGAGTGATTTCTGAAGCGTCGGCCAGAGTCGATTTGAACAGTTCGTTGTGACGGAGATGAGGCTGTTTCAAAACATCGTGGATCAGGCAGCCTGCCTGATCGATCCGCCTGAAAAATGACGCTCATGCTGGCAGCATGAGCCACGAGATGGGCGTTGAGCCTGCTGCACCTCGCATGATGACGACCTGATGCCCTTTCTCCGTGACCTCTGTTGCCTCCTGTTCAGTTTTCTTTGAGGAACAGCTCGGCATGCTCTCCACGGTCAACGCCTTTCTCCGGCATCTGCACGTCGAACGCAACGCGTCCGACCTGACGCTCAAGTCGTATGCCGAGGACTTCGAGAGCTTCTACGACTACCTGCGGGAACGCTGCGGCGGAGTTCCCGCTGCTGTGGAGGTCACGACCGGCATGCTGCGCGGTTACGTCGCCTATCTGCACGAGTGCCAGTACGCCCGCACGACGATTGCGCGCCGGCTGGCCTGCCTGCGCAGCTTTTTCCGGTACACCACGCGTGAGAGCATTACCGAAGCCAATCCGGCCCAGGCGCTGCGGACGCCTCGCGTCGGCCGTAAACTGCCGCACTTCCTGACCACCGAGCAGACGGCGCAGCTTCTGGAATCCCCTCCCGCCAACGATCCCATGGGCCTCCGCGATCGGGCGATTCTCGAGACCATGTACTCCGCCGGTCTCCGTGTGGCCGAACTGGTCTCGCTCAATGTCTCGGGCTGGGATCGCGAAGCCAACATCCTCCGCGTGATGGGTAAAGGACGCAAGGAACGGATCGCCGCCGTCGGACGGTACGCGGCGAAGGCCCTGGACCGCTGGCTTGAAGTCCGCATCCCCGCGCCCGATCCGCTGCCTGAACACAAAGACGCCATGTTTCTCAACCGGTTTGGGGAACGGCTGACGACCCGCAGCATCGGCCGCATGCTGGAGAAGCACCTCGCGACAACGGGGCTTAATCGCTTGACCACTCCCCACACGCTGCGACACAGCTTCGCCACGCATCTGCTCGACGGGGGGGCCGATCTGCGTGCCGTGCAGGAAATGCTCGGACATAAGAGCCTGACAACAACGCAGATTTACACCCACGTCAGCACGCGCCGGTTACGCGAAACGTACGAACACGCGCATCCACACTCGGCCACAACCGGTGGTTGATGTATCCGCATGGCCGCGTGGTGGTTAGGCCGTTCGTAGCCTGAGGTTGCTTGCGTGCAGGGCGGCGTCGGTGATACGCTGATCCCGGGCTTTTGTCGGTCAACATCTGTAGAATCGTCGGCCGGGTGAACGCACTCCGGCGACTCTTCCGGCGGGGATACTGAGCACGACCCGGACGGTCGTGTGTGTTCTGTGACGTCGGCGACGTCCGATATGCCTTCGACCGACCACGCTTACTTCCAATCTGCCTGGTGATTTATGTCCGCGGTTCTCGAAGCCACACAGAAACCGCATCGTGGCGCACTGGCCGATCGGCCGCACATCGACAGCGACGTGTTGCGCAAACTGATGCAGCCCAGCATGTTCCAGTGGTCGGTCCGCACGGCCTGCGACTGGCTGCTGGTCATCATTCCGATGGTCATCGCGGGAATGACCCGCCAGTGGTGGGCCTATGGACTCGCCGTCCTGTGCGTGGGTGTCGGCCAGCATCGCCTGGCGCTCATGGCGCACGAGGGATCTCACCGTCAGGCCACCAGGAACAAATTCCTTAACGACCTTCTGGTCGGCTTCTTCTGTCTGTGGCCGTTCGCGAATCCGGTCGGCGGCTACCGCCGGTTCCATTTCAATCACCATCGCTATCTGAATACGGAAGGCGACCCGGAACTGGCCCACAAGCGCAAGAGTTCGCCCGTCTGGAACCTTCCTTCCGGCTGGAGCCGAATCGTCCGCGTCTTCGCGGAGGATGTCTGCCTGCTGCACGTCAAAGAGTTGTTCCACCTGTCGCAGAACGCCCGCCCCGGCACCAGCAAAATCGATCGCCTCCTGCCGATCGGCTGGTATCTCTCGGCCGTGGGCATCATCTGGTACACCGGCCAGTGGTGGATTCTGGGAGTCTGGGTACTGGCGACGGCTGCCGTGTTCTGGCCGATTTTCCGGCTCCGCATCTGGACGGAACACGTCGGCACGCACGACGTCCACCGCATTCATGCTCCATGGTACCTGCGTTACTGGCTCCTGCCGCACAACACCTGGTACCACTACGAGCACCATCACTTTCCGCAGGTACCCTGCTGGAATCTCCCGAAGGTGCGGGCGTTGATCGGGCCGGTGCCCGAGATCCTGCCGCTGTTTCAGGTCATCGGCTCGCTGTCGCACGCTCCGGAGATTGGATCGGGTGCACCGACGCGAGTCCTTGGTGAACCGCTGCCAGTCTTCAATCCCCGCGTCGTCGCCGAGATTCCGCAGGATTGGGAGGGGGGACGCAAAACGGGCGTCGGCGCCGGCACCGGTGGCACTGCGATTTACCATTCCGAGTCGGACATCCGTGCTCACGCCGGCCCGGCGTAGTCGCCCCCCGACACCTTTCGGGTGCCACTGGCTCTGCCTGTGCGAACCAAGTTCGGCGTCCCACGCAACGCACTGGCAGAGCCAGTGGCACCCAACTCTGCCGAGAGTATTTTGCTGACCGCTTCCCGATCATGACGCTCAAGAGAGATCGCAGCCGCGCCGAGTTCAGCCGTGCCTGCCGCACCATCCCCGGCGGCGTCAACAGCCCCGCGCGGGCCTTCGGCGCCGTCGGCGGCTCGCCGCTGTTCATCGAACGCGCACAGGGACAGTTCCTGTACGACCTCGATGGCAACCGCCTGCTCGATTTCGTCGGCTCCTGGGGACCGCACATTCTCGGGCACCGCCACCCTGCGGTGATTTCCGCCGTGCGGTCGGCCCTCGACGACGGCACGAGCTACGGCGCTCCGACCGCGCTGGAAACCGAACTCGCCGAACTGATCGTCGAATCGGTGCCGTCCATTGAAAAGGTGCGGATGGTCAATTCCGGCACCGAGGCGACGATGAGCGCGCTCCGGGTGGCCCGCGGGTTCACCAACCGCAGCGAGGTCATCAAGTTCGCCGGCTGTTATCACGGACACGTCGACAGCCTGCTGGTCAAAGCCGGCAGCGGAGCGCTGACGCACGGCGTGCCGTCGAGTCCCGGCGTGCCGGCCGGCGCCACGGCCGACACGATCATCCTGGAATACAACGACATCGAGGGACTCGACCGGACATTCCGCGAGCGCGGCGGCCAGATCGCCGCCGTCATCCTGGAACCGGTCGTCGGCAACATGGGGGTTGTGCTGCCCGCACCCGGTTTCCTGCAGGCCTGCCGCGACGCCTGTACCAGGCATGGCGCGCTGCTGATCTTCGACGAAGTCATGACGGGCTTCCGCGTCGCCTATGGCGGCGCCCAAGCCCTGTTCGGAATCCGGCCCGACCTGACGACGCTGGGCAAGATCATCGGCGGCGGCATGCCGGTCGGCGCGTACGGTGGTCGCAGCGACGTCATGGACGTGGTGAGTCCCGTCGGGCCGGTTTACCAGGCCGGCACGCTGTCGGGAAATCCGTTAGCGATGGCCTGCGGTCTGGCGACGCTGCGCACATTGCGAGGGGCGAACCCTTACGACGTACTCGCGAAGGAAACCGAGCGGCTGGTGGACGGGCTGACCGCAGCGGCCCGTGCCGCGGGGTTGCCGCATCAGGCCGCCCGGTGCGGCAGCATGTTCACCCTCTTCTTTACCGATCGGCCGGTCCGGAACCTGTCATCCGCCATGACATGCGACACGGGCCGGTTCGCGCGTTACTTCCAGGAAATGCTCGATCGGCACATCTACCTGCCGTGCAGCCAGTTTGAAGCCAACTTCGTCTCGATGGCGCACTCCCCGTCCGACATCGACCGCACCGTCGCCGCCGCGGCAGAAGCCTTTGCGGCGATCGCCGCCGCCTGACACATTGGCGGCCGCTCACCAGTGATCGGTGCGCACCGGTTCAATCTGCTGCACGTCGGCGACACGGATTACGAGGACGCATTCGCTGGCGGACGGGGGAGCGCCGGTCCGGAAGAATCGCGCGCCCACGAGGTCCTCGTCGATGTCGGGCGCGGCGCCAATCACCACCAGCTCGCCCATGTTGATTTCCACATCAAACTTCTGTTCCCAGAGGTGATCGATCGTCTGCCCCTGCTGCAGCTTCCAGTCGCTGTCGCCGGCCATCGGCTGGATTGTCACCGCTCCGTGATGCAGCTCCGGCTGAAAGTGCAGCCGTACCCAGCCGTCCTGCTGCCTTTCTCCGGAGACCTTCATGATGCAGCGACCGCCCGCGTACGATTGCAGGGATTCGCCCTTCGCGCCGATGGTCCGCAGCTGGAACGCCTCGGGGATGCTGGCGACCTCGATGTTCGTCTCCTGCCCGGCCAGTAGCGAGAGCCGCTGTGCTCCCCGGGCCTGTTGACCTGTGTGCACTTCCGTCGCAGCCGCACGCAGCGCCGGCGGGACGTTCGAGCCGGCCAGCCCCACACGCAGCCCGGCCGCGCGCAACCGCGATCTCAGCTCCGGACGCTTGATGGCGGTTTCGTCGAGCTGACGCCACAGGCTTTCCCCCAGCAGGGAGTCGCCCGCGGCGCGCGGAATGAAAAACACTTCCAGCGTCAGGGCGTCCTTGGGTTGCACCAGCGGCGGCAACGCCGGCTTGGCGGCAGTTTGCCGGTGACTGACGCTGAAGTTCCAGCAGCCGGTCGCGACGAGCAGCGCGCAGCCGGCAACCCCGGCCTGCATGCAACGGAGCATGCGACCCGGCCGACGGACGGCGGCGGAATCGACAGGCATCGCCGGTTCGTAGTTTCTTTGGCCCGCACGCTGCGCGCACGGAGACACGATGTTCACAACACGCGCGGCTTATAAGTCGACCGCGTGGAAGGCGTCAATTTCGACTCACAGCGTCACGGGGCGAGGTCGCAGGACGTAACACGAATAGCGAACACTGCTTACGCGGCGATTTGCCGCAAATCTGCACGCGGAACGGTCCACCAGAACACCCGTCGGCCACAACGACACCGGCAGAATCGGCATGTCATGGTCCCCGGTGACGAACTGCCCTTGCCACTGATAAAGGGCCAATCATGCGACATTGAAAATCGAAAATCCGAAATCGAAAATCCCCCGAGACGTTTCCTGATTGCAGGCCGCTTGCCAGCGCCCATAGACTGCGTATCGGGCTGTCGTTTCATCCCCGAGAGTGCGGAATGCCGTCTCAATTCCCGACCACACGCTGGTCCCTGATCGCGCGCGCCAGCCGTGAGTCGACGGTCGGATCGCGCGAGCAGATGGGTGAACTGCTGGCCCACTACTGGCGGCCGATGCTGATCCACCTCCGCTACAAGGGGCTCGGCAACGAATCCGCCGAAGACGTCCTGCAGGATTTCGTCGTCGAATTGCTCGACCAGGATTTGCTGACGCTGGCCGATCCCCACAAGGGGAAGTTCCGGTCGCTATTGCTCACAGCGCTCGATCGTTTCTACATCTCGCGGCTGCGCCATCAGCAGGCCGCCAAGCGCTCGCCCGGCGCAATCGCCAGCCTCGACGCCGGCGAATCCGAAGTCGCCAGGGCCGGCGACGCCAGCGCCGCCATGGCGTTCGAGCGCGCCTGGGCTCTCGATGTGCTGGCCGAAGCGCTCGCGCGGCTCGAAGAGGAATGCATTGCCGCCGCCGATTTCGCCCGCTGGCAGATCTTCCAGGAGCGAGTCGTCTTCCCGCTGCTGGGAGACGCGCCGGAAACGGACTACGGCGTGCTGGCGAGGCGTTTCGGACTGGAGCATGCGAAGGCCGCCATGAATGTTCTCGTCACCGCCAAGCGGCAGTTCGCGCGCGTCCTCCGGGACGTCATCCGCGAATACGTCACGCGCTCGCCGGCGGTTGCCAGGAGTTCCGAATCAATCGTGCCGCCGGCTGCATCACTACGCACCGGCGCCATTGCCGGACTCGATCTGCAGGAACATCAGACCCGGCAGGCCGTCGAACGCGAACTTTCGGAACTCCAGCAGGTCCTCGCCAACTCCCGTTCCGTTGCGGATCTGGTGGTGCAGATCCATGACGACGACTCGGTCGACGAATCGAAATCCCGGCACTGGCGGATGCTGACCGAACATGCGGATGAATCTGAATCCTGGTCGGTCCTCTTCGCCGCCGGCTCGGAGGCCGATGACGATGCTCTCTCCGCCGGGTGTGATGACCTGTTGCGCCGGCCGCTCAGCGATGTCCCCGAATGCCACGATGCGCCCGCCGCGACTGTCGGCGAACTGCTCCGTGGCGCCAATCCTCCCGTCGCGGCGTTGCTGGCGCTGAAGAACTGGTTCAACATGCAGCGGTTCAGCCCGACGCGCGACGTCCCCGCACCGCTGGCCAACGGCATGTACCTGCTGGTTCTCGCCGTGGCCCTCGTGCAATGCGATCAGCGGATCACCGGGCTGGCCGATCCCCAGTTTCGGGCCGGCCTGGAGTGGCTGGCCGCGCAGCCCTGGATCGCCGAAGATTTGCGGTCCATCGCCCTCGCGGCCAATGCCGCGCTGCCGGCGTAGAACTGCGAATCCGACGTACTCCGGAACTGCCGATGCAACCAGTGCTTCCCGAAGGGACCCCGGAACGCATCGGCCCCTATCGCATTCTTGAGCAGCTTGGCACGGGCGGAATGGGAACCGTGTTTCTCGCACGGAATGCGGCCGGCGAGCAGCGTGCGGTCAAGCTGCTGCTGCACGTCAACCCGGCCGATGCGGCCTCGGTCAAACGGCTTTACCGCGAGGCACGCAGCGCGCAGGGGGTCCATCATCCGCATCTCTGCTCCGTTCATGATGTCGGCCAGGACGGCGACCTGTTTTATCTCGCGATGGAGCGGATCGAAGGTCGCACCCTCGCCACCGCGCTGGCGGCCGGTGAAGCGTTCTCCACGGCCCGCGCCGTGAAACTGGTTTGCACGCTGGCCGAGGCCGTGCATGCACTGCACGAGGCCGGCATCGTGCATCGCGACCTCAAGCCGGCCAACGTCATGCTGCGGCCCGACGGCGCGCCGGTCGTCATTGATTTCGGCATGGCCCGGCGGTTCGACAACTCCGAAACGCTCCTCACATTGACCGGCAGCATCGCCGGCACGCCGGGTTACATGGCGCCGGAGCAGATCACCGGCGAGGCGGATGAGATCGGTCCTCCCTGCGATCTCTATTCGCTCGGCGTCATCCTGTACGAACTGGTGACCGGATCGCCCCCCTTCAGCGGCAACGTGGCGACGATCCTCGGCAGCATCGTCTCCGAGCCTGCGCCGCCTCCCCGAACACGCTGCCCACAGCTCGATCCGGTCCTCGACGAAGTGTGCCTGCGGGCGCTGGCCAAGCGGCCGGCCGAGCGTTTCGCGTCCGCCCGTGAACTCGCCGATGTCCTCGCAGCCTGGCTGCGCGACCCCGGCTTGAGTGCCAGGATGCTCGGCGAAATCGCGGACCGGACGCCGCCTCGTCCCTCCGCCGACTCCCCTCCATCCGAGTCCGGCGGCATCCGACGCATCTGGAATTCCCTCCTCGGCCGCGAATAGGCGCATCGCGCGATCTCTCGCTGCTGACTACGCCGGCCGACGTTGGACGCTCGCTCTGCCGCCACACTACCATCACGGAAAACAGGCAACCCATCACCGACAACCCGATGCCTTCCGCTTCCCCGCTCGTTCTTTCCGATCTCATCGACGCCCTGCTGCGGCACACGCCCGGTCTCGTCCGCTGGGCCGGCGCCATCGCCCGCCGGCTGAGGGAGTTCAACATCGCCCTCGACGGCAAATCCTCCGGCAACGCCAACACCGATGCCCTCACGCTCGCCGACCTCACCGTCCAGGAGTTGATCGTCGCCGGACTGCGCGATCTCGATCCGATCTTCCGCCGCTGCCGCATCGAGGCCGAGGAGGAAAACGGCGACCTGGCGGCATTCGCCGCCGACAGTCCGTACGTGCTGGCCATCGACCCCATCGACGGCACCAAGACGTTCCGCGACCACACCGGCGACGGCTACGGCGTGATGCTGCATCTGCGCGACGCCGCTCAGGTGCTGTACTCGCTCGTCTATCTCCCGGAAATGGGGCCCCTCGGCACGTGGGTCCAGGCCTACGGCTCCACCATCAAGTACGGACCGGAAGACACCACCGTCCCGGCAGAGGTGCTGCTCGACAGCTTCGCGCCGCTGGCCACGCGCCGGGAAGACGTCTCACCCAACATGTACCTGATCGGCTTCCAGCAGCGCGACGCCGAACGCGCCGGACAGGTGACCGAGGCCGGACTGCGCGGCTTCGCACCCGACGAAATGCCGCACGCCATTTATCCCCTGCTCTGTTCCGGGGACTTCGGCGGCAGCCTGATCCATTCGCCGAACGTGTACGACTTCCCCGTCTCGTCGCACCTGGTCCGCATCCTCGGCGGAGACGCCGTGTGGGTCCACAACGGCCGCAGCATCAACTTCGGAGAGACGTGGATCGACGACCGCGCCAACATGCTGCGTCTGCCGGGCATCGTCGCCTGCGCCATCGATCGCCACGCCCTGCAGAAACTGTGCGAACTCGCCAAAGACTGGGACCAGCGCCGCTACGTCGACTAGGGGCAACTTGTGTTTGAACTTAAAGCTTGACACAAAGGCGCCGAGGCTCAAAGAAGCACAGAGAGCGGATCAATAATCGAACTGCACTCACGTCGGGCAACCATTCACTTCTCTGTGAGTGCCCGTTTGCCCTATCGTCCTTCTTTGTGTGTCTTTGCGTCTTCGTAACTTTGTGTCGATCTTTTCGCGAGGCCGCACAACCCGCACAACCGGCATCTTCATTCCAGCCGCTTGCGGAACTTCTCGGTTTCTCCGGTCGACCGGGTGCTGCCGGTCAACCCGATGCGGGTCCGCACGATAGGGTCTGTCAGGGGGGCCGGCGTCTCCGGGCAGGGCTGCCCGCGGTGACTCGTCTCGATTCGTGCAGGCGGCGCTGTTTATGCTCGAGCTCGGCGCGCGACCCGACCTGGCCGGACCTCCCACGGGTCATTCGCACCCGGCCCTGCCGCTGCCCGACATCGAGGCCACGTTGTGGACCGCCGGTACGCCGCCGATTTCCGGTGCGGTGCTCGAGATGTCCCCGCGCGATCTCATGCTCCGGTTGCGCGGCGACGTGAAGGCGGGACACATCGTCGACGTCGAAGTCTTCAGCCGGCTGCACCGCTTCAATTTCTCGGTGCGCGGGCAACTCCACTGGCGGAAACCGGGAGGGATCAGCACGATCGCCGGCGTGTTCCTGCATCGTGCGCTCCCGCACGACGTCGTCGGCCCGTTC
This sequence comes from Planctomycetaceae bacterium, assembly GCA_016795125.1. Taxonomy (GTDB): domain Bacteria; phylum Planctomycetota; class Planctomycetia; order Planctomycetales; family Planctomycetaceae; genus JAEUIG01. The sequence goes on from JAEUIG010000082.1 coordinate 19,376, forward strand.
TGGTCCGACTTGCGCAAGGAACTGCGGTACGACTGCGACTGGAGCTGTCTCGTCAGCTACAAGCGCCGCCGCCGCACGATCGACGCCCAGCTCCTCAACTACTCGCGGTCGGGATTCCTGATGTCGTGCCGCGAGTCCATCAGCTCCGGTGAAGAGATCGCCGTCCTTGATCCGTCGCAGTCGCACGGTGCGGCCATTGTCAGCGGCGTCGTCCGCTGGCACAGCCAGCATACGCCCGGCGAACTGCTGCTCGGCTGCGAGCTGCCGGAGGACCACGGCCTGCGAATCTCCGCGTATCTGCGGACGGCCGGCTGCTGGTGAAGCAGGTTTGCGCAGGCACCAGATTCTTCGCCGTAGAGCCGCTGCACTCTACGGATGCATGGGCACAAGTTGCACGGTTTCCCAGTCGGAGCGAAACGCCAGCCATTTGCCGTCGGGAGAAAAGTCCACATCCTCGAAGCCGACTAACGATTCGACGGGCAGCGAATACAGCAGCTGTCCGGAGGCGGCGTGCCAGAAGTTGACTTGCCCCAGGTTGTCTTTGGTCGCAATGGTCCGGCCGTCGCCTGACATCTCGATACACAGGATTCCGCCGCGATGCTGGCCCAGTTCACGGAGTATGTTGCCGGAACTGCGGTCGAAGATGCGGGCGGTGCGGTCTCCCGTCTCCGCGAGGACGAGCTGGCCATCGGGCGAGAAGCTCACCAATTTCGGGCGTTCCGCGTAGCGGTCCGACTGCCAGATTCGCCGTGCGGCCGGCCAGTCCCACAGCTCGATCCGGTGGTCGGCCGTTGTGACGGCCAGCACATCTTCTGTCGGTGAGAGTCGGCAGGTCGTCGCCCGGTTCGTCTCAATGCGTTGCCGTTCGTCTCCGGTGCGCGCATCCAGCAGCAGTACGTGTGTTCCCTGCGGCGCCACTGCGAGCACCTGCCCGTCTCGCGAGAAGCTGAGCGCCTCGATTTGCCGACCCGTGGCTGCGTTGTCCGGGTCGGCGACTGGCTGTCCTGCACGGAGAACTCGAGATTGCAGGTCGAGCGTGTTCCAGGCGCGAATCTCGCCGGTATTGGCCCCGGCGACCACTGACGTCCCGTCGGGACTCACAGCCAGAGTCGTCCAGTTGCCGTGGCGGGTGAGCATGACCGGAGGCTGCTCCTGGTCCTGGTAGTCGCGTAGTTCCACGCCAAAGTTGCCGCCGGCGGCGAGCCAGCGGCCCTGCGGATCGAAGGCGAGCGACTGGACGAGTCCCGGCAGCGTGATCGTCCGTGGTTCCGGCGTCCCGCCGACGGCGTGCCATTGCTTGACCTGGCCGTCCTTGCCGGCTGTCAAAATCGTCTGATCGAGCGGCGACGACCGCAACGAGTAGATTCCGCTTTCGTGGGCGCGCCATTGTCCCAGCACTTCGGCCTCGACGATCCGTCCGGATTCGTCACGGCCGCAGTCGAACACATGCACGATGCCCTGGCGATCGGCGACATACAACCGCTCGCCATCGCCGCTGAAGCCGACCATCCGGGCTTCGTCGAGCACGATCAGTTCGAGCGTGAGGCTAAGCGACTGCAGATCATAGATCCGGAGTCTGTCGGTGCACGCTGCGATGTGACGCTCATCGGGTGACAGCGTGATGTCGCGAACCTTCCATCGGTCCCTGTGCTCCCGCCAGATCTCCGTGCGCGATTCCAGGTCCCACAGTCTGACCGAGTAGTCGTCGCTGGCGGAGACGACGCGGTTGCTGTCGCCGATCAGGAGGATGTCCTGCACCCAGTCGGTATGGCCCTCCAGTGCGCCGGCGGAGACCCCGCCCTTCGCGAGGTCCCACAGCCGAATGGGGCCATCGGTCCCGCAGGTCAGCAGCAGCCCTGATTCCGCCGCGTACCGGACCTTGAATACCTTGGCCGGGGCATGCGCATCGATTCGTTGCAGCTCGGCCTGAGTGGCGACGTCCCAGCACCGCACGGTTCCGTCATCGCCGGCCGTCCACAGGGATTTTCCATCCGGCATGAAACAGGCCGAATTCACTTCAATCTGCCCGGACGGCCAGGCGGCGGTGAGTTGTCCCGTGCGCAGATCGAGCAACCTGACGACGGCATCTTCGCCGACAACGGCCGCCTGATTCTGCAAGCCGAACACGATGTCGTAAACGGGAGTCGGCGAATTCAGCAGAGTTCGCTGCTCGGTACGGGTGAACCGTTCCAGGTAGTGCCACTCATTGCCGCGGTACTGCGTGAGCGGCGTATCGTCCCGATACCGGTCGATGATTCGAGAGAATTCGATGAAATCGCCGGCGTGTCGCGCGCGCCAGGCGCTCTGAATATCGAGGGCGTAGGCGATTCCGCGGGCTTCGTGTTCGCTGGCAATGGCCCGCGCATTTTCCGCCGTAACCTGCTGCAGCGCCGTTTCCAGTTCTTTGTTGGCTGTTTCCAGCCGCGCGGCGTGCCAGGTTTGCAGTCCCGCGACCGCCAGCATGGCGACCGTCACGGTGGCGATGAGCGCAGCGGCCGCAGGTCGCCGGCGAATCCACTTCGCGGCAATGTCGAGCCGACCGGGAGGTCTGGCGTGGATTGGGCGACCATCGAGAAACCGCTGGAGGTCGTCGCGGAGTTCATTGGCCGTGGCATAGCGCCGGACCGCGGATTTGGCGAGACACTGCAGGCAGATGGTTTCCAGGTCGCGCGGGACGTCGCGACGCAGGCGGCGGACCGGGACGGGATCGGACGACCGCACCTGGTCGAGCACGTCCAGGACGTTCGGCCCCTGAAACGGCGGTCGTCCCACGAGCAGTTCGTAGAGCACGACGCCCAGCGAATACACGTCGGCTCCGGGGCCGACTCCCGCTCCGGCCCGTTCCATCTGCTCCGGAGCCATGTAGGCCGGGGTGCCGAGCATCGCCGTGCCGGCCGTCTCGTCACGAACGCCGTGTTCGAAGGCCGCGTCCTGGTACAGCTTGGCGAGCCCGAAGTCGGCCAGCCGGGGCACAAACGGCAGCCCGGGTTGCGAATCCGGTCCTTCGCCGGCGTCCTCAGGCCGCCTGGGAAACAGCAGCACGTTGCCGGGTTTGATGTCCCGGTGCAGCACGCCGTGAGCGTGACTGTAGCCGACCGCATCGGCGAGTCGAGCCGCCAATCGCGCGGCCACCAGCGGCGCCACGCCGCTGCTGTGCTCGCGCAGCCATTGCGCCAGGTTCAAACCCGGACAGTACGCCGAAGCGATATAGCACAGGCCGTTGTTCTCTCCGGCCTCGTACAGAGGAACGATGTGCGGATGGTCGAGCGCCGCTGCCGCACGGGCCTCTCGATGAAATCGTTCGAGCAACGAGCGGCTGGTCAGGGTGTGCAGCCGCGGAACCTTGAGCGCCACGGTGCGCCCCAGGATGGTGTCGTGCGCGAGGTAGACGATTCCGAAGCCACCCTGGCCGACGATCCGCTCGATTCTGAACTTGCCGATCTGCTGCGGCTGCGCCGGCGTCGCGGCGTCGATGTGCCGAGGCCACGCGCGTTCCAGCAACTGCAGGCATTGGAACAACGCCTGCTGGCCGCCCTGGGTCTCGGCGGCCGGCGAGACCGCTGTTGACGGGACCTCTCCGCGCCTGAGGTCTTCATCGAAGCCGGCGACAATCTCAACGTACTGCGCTGGCGGGTCGTCGTGGGCGGCGTCGGCGGCATGCGCCTCGGGGCGGTCGATCACGCGAGTTCGCCCCCATGTTGGCTGTCGTATGCCGGCCGGGCGTCGCGCGGCATGCCTCGCGGCGACGGATCAGCCGCTGGCCCGATCCAGCGCCTGTTGCAGCTTCTCGACCGCGCGAACCCAGACCTTGCGTGCCGCTTCCTCGGTCTTGCCGATGGCCTCGCCGATTTCTGCGAATGTCTGGTCGTCGCGATGTCGGAGCAGGATGACGCGCCGCGGCTCGTCAGGCAGGCAAGCCAGAGCCGCATCGAGGCGGTCCCGCTCTTCGCGCGACAGGGCGATGCCGCTGGGCGACGATTGCCAGGGATCGATAAGTGCGGCGTGGCCCGGCTTCTCCCGGCCGACGTCGCGCTTCTGGGCGGAAAAAGTCTCGATGACGTTGGCGATGTGGTTACGCAGGATGGCCCGCAGCCACCTCGCGAATTCCTCGCGCGTGCTCCCCTGGAACTGCGGGAACCGCTCCAGTCCCTTGATGATCGTGTCCTGGACGACATCGGACGTTCCGAGTTTTCCGGCGAGCCCCGAGGGAAATTCGGCCTGTGCAATCGCCGCCAGGTAGGGGCGAAACGATTCCAGCAGGCGACCCACGTCGCGACCGTCACGTGCGGCCACGAGCGATTGATCGAACGGCGCCGACTCCGACGACGGAGGGTCAGACCCGGTTGG
>JAEUIG010000098.1 GCA_016795125.1 Planctomycetaceae bacterium
TTCGAGCCGCGTGACGCGGCGGAAGTAGTAGCGGCGCAGGTCGGACACCCTGCCTGAGGAAACTCCGAAAGCGGATTCATAAAACGGCAATGCGAGGATGAACCCGCTCAGCGCGAAGAACAGCGGCACGCCGACGTGTCCGGCATGCAGCAGCCGGTGCACTGTGGATTCGAGGACCGACTGCGTGTTCCAGCCGGCCGACTTGTGCGTGAGGTAGTCTTCGAGGTGGTACAGGACGACGGCGACGATGGCGACGCAGCGCAGACCGTCGACGACGGGGCTCAGCCGTCCCCCGGAAGTCACGCGGCCGAATTGTCGCGAAAGGTTCAACGTTGTGCAGCGGACGTTCGTGAAACGGAAGCGGCCCGGTGATCGGCCGGTCGGGACGCGCGCGGCCTGTCGGCGTTCATCTCAAACAGCGACAGCAACGGCTGCGAGCATTCCGACCAGCGGTATTTCGCGGCGTTGGCACGGGCGGCCAGTGACAGTTGCGACCAGTGATCGTTGTCCGTCAGGAGCGGCTCCAGCAGCCGGGCGGTCGCTGCGGCGTCATCCGGCGGACCGAACACCCCGCCTGCTCCGCAGACTTCGGGCATCGCACACACGTTCGAGCCGACGACCGGCGTGCCGAACGCCTGAGCTTCCACGGCCGGGATTCCAAACGACTCGCAACGGCTCATCAGGCAGAACACCTGCGCCGAAGCATAGGCGGCGCGCAGTTCCTCCAGCGGGAGCATCCCGGTGATCTCGACGGCCGCTTGCAGGTTGCGATCGTCGATCTGCCGCCGGATGCGGGCTTCGTACGCGGCGTCCGGCCAGGGGCCGACCAGCCGCAACCGCGCGGGCAAGTTGCGACTCCGCAGGCACTGCAGCGCGTCGATCAGCGTTTCGGCCCCCTTCCAGTGGGCCATCACCGAGACGCTGAGAATGGTCCAGGGGTCGCGGTTTTCCGAGACGCGCGAGGCGGCCTCGTGCGTCGCGTCGTCGATTCCCTGATACGCGATGCAGGCCGGGGCGGGCGTCGTCCCGCGCGCGTTGCGGGCGTACAGGTCCTGCATGTGCCGGGAGTTGTAGACCATCAGATCGGCGCCGGAGTACGCGCGGCGATAGGCGGCGCGCTGCAGCCTTCCCTTGAACCGTTCGACGGACGTGCGATGAATGGAGGGAGTCAGGCACCACGGGTTCTGGGCAAGCGTGGCCTGCGGCGCCGGCGAGCGCGGGAGGATCATGCCGTTGGGGGCAAAGTACAGATCGACGCCGGCGCGGCGCATCAGTCGGGGAAGCTCCCACGACTCCCAGGCCGTGCGCGACAGCCAGTTGCGGCAACGTTCGGGAGCCGCGTGTGTCCGCACGTTCGGCAGGCGCAGATCAGCGGGGAGTTCCTCGCCGGCCTGGTGCACGATGAGCCATTCGTGCTCGGCGGCCGTCCACTGCGCCAGTTGCCGGACATGGCCGTACAGCACGTGCCTGCCGCTCGGTGCTCCGATCGACAGTCCGTTGACGAGAACTCTCATGACGCCTGTGCCGCCGCCCGTCCGGAATCTGCTGCCGGGGAAAACCTCTGCGCCGGGTTATCCCGGCACCCGCAGGAACGGATCGCTGCGCGACGGATCGACCTGGTTCTCGCGGTGCGGAAACAGCGCTTCCTCAACGCGCGACCGGGCACTCTCCTCCGCCGGCTCCGGAGCGCTGCCCAGGATGTCCTCGATCAGGTCGCCGAACTGCCGGGTATGAATGCGGCGGTCGAACTTCTGAACAGCCAACTGCCGGGCGGCCGCTCCCATCTGCCGTGCGAGCGCGCGCTGGTTAGCCAGCGTGTCGATGGCGTCCGTGATCTGCGAGACCATCGCCGCACGATCGATCAGCTCTCGTTGCCGGCCGGCATTGCAGACGAGTCCAACCTCGAAGTCGCGAATGATTTCTCCCAGTTCGGAATCGGCCGGACAGGCGGCGATCAGCGGCGTGCCGGAGGCGAGGATTCCATACAGCTTGCTGGGCATCAGGCAGTCGGCCACATCGGGATGCATGCTCACGAAGTGCACGTCTGCCGCGCTCAGGCTCTGGGAGAGTTCATGGCGTGGCTGATACGGGAGGAAGCGGACGTTCGAGATGCCGCGGGCCGCGGCCATCCGCTCGAGGCCCGGCTTCTGGACCCCCTCGCCGATGATGACGAACTGGATTTCCTTCCGGGCCTGCAACCGTTCGGCCGCCTGCAGGAACGGCTCGAGCAGGTGCGCGTAGCCCAGGTTGCCCGAGTACATGACGACGAAGGCGTCCTGCAGTCCGTGCCGGGCGCGAAAGGCGTTGCGTTCCTTGTCCGGTCGCACCAGGGTGGTGTCGGCCCAGTTGGGGATGACGGTGACCTTGTCTTCGGGCAGTCCCCAGTCCAGGCATTTCTCGCGCATGTCGCGGCTCAGCACGACGACGCGGTCGGCCCGGTGATACGCCCGCTGCAGGAGACTACGAATGATGCGCGTGGTGCGGCCTTCCTTGAGCAGGCCGGCGCCGACCATTACGTCCGGGTAGATGTCCTGCAATGTGACGATCATCCGGCAGCCGGTGCGGCGCTTGATGCGGCTGGCCACCAGCGGGAGAAAGAACGGATCGGTCTGCGCGACGACGACATCGGGCCGGATCTTGCGCCGCTGCCGCAGGTATGCGGCGGCGGTAAAGCTCATCAGGTTGGCAAGCTTGCCGAACTTCGAGGTTTTCGGAAAGCGGCTGTGGCGCGTGCGGTGAATCGTCACGTCGTTGCGGTGCTCGACCCGCGCATGCTCGTACCCGCTGCCGGCAACGTGGTTCGGATGCCCGGCCAGAATGTGGACGTCGAACCTGCCAGCGAGGTCCTCCGCCAGGTCGGTGAGCAACTGTCCGGTCGCTTCCGTGTCCGGCCAGTACGACCGGTTGAGGAACAGAATCCGTGATTTCATGTGGTGCCTATCCATTCCGTGGCTGCCCGCACTCCGCACTCGCTCAAGCCTGGGGACGCTCGTTCGCGACCAACTGCATGTCGTGATCGAGCATCAGATTCACCAGTTCCCGAAACGTCATTTGTGGCTGCCAGCCGAGGACGCGCTGCGCCTTGGTGGCGTCGCCCAGCAGCAGGTCGACTTCCGTCGGCCGGAAGTAGCGCGGGTCCACACGCACCAGGACCCGGCCGTCGGGAGCAACGCCTTCTTCCGCGACGCCGCTGCCGCGCCACTTGAGCGGCAGGTCGACCCGTGCAAAAGCCAGGTCGCAGAACTCTCTCACGGAATGCATTTCTCCGGTGGCGATAACGAAGTCGTCCGGGGTGTCGGCCTGCAGCATGCGCCACATGGCCTCGACGTAGTCGCCGGCGAAGCCCCAGTCGCGCTGTGCGTCGAGGTTGCCGAGGTACAGGCATTCCTGGCGCCCGTGATAGATGCGGGCGACGGCGCGCGTGATTTTTCGCGTGACGAACGTCTCGCCACGCCGCGGCGACTCGTGATTGAACAGGATGCCGTTGACGGCGAACATCCCGTACGACTCGCGGTAGTTGCGCGTAATGTAGTACGCGTAGGCCTTTGCAGCGGCGTAGGGACTGCGCGGATAGAACGGGGTATTTTCGGTCTGTGGTGTCTCCACCACCTTGCCGTACAGTTCGGACGAGGACGCCTGGTAGAACTTGGCTTCGATGCCGAGTTCCCGCATCCCTTCGAGGATCCGCACCGTTCCCAGCCCGGTGACTTCGCCGGTGTATTCGGGAATCTCGAACGAGACTTTGACGTGCGACTGCGCGCCGAGGTTGTAGATCTCCTCCGGGCGGATCGTCTTCAGCAGATGGTTGATCGACGATGAATCGTTCAGGTCTCCATAGCGGAGATTGAGCCGCACGTCGGCATCGTGCGGGTCCTGGTAGATGTGGTTGATGCGTCCCGTATTGATCGACGACGACCGTCGGACCATTCCCCAGACCTCGTAGCCTTTGGCGAGGAGGAGTTCGGCGAGGTAGGACCCGTCCTGCCCGGTGATCCCGGTGATCAGGGCCTTCTTGCCATTACGGGGCGGACGTGACATCGGGGCAAAAGTCTTAAGCGGCGGACTCAAGAGTCAGTTTCGTTCTGCATGGCGACCGGAGTCACCCCCGAATTCGGGGATCGGCGCGGGTTTAACGGGATTGATGCGCACCGGCAAACGTGCCGGTGGAGGATACAGGACGCGTGGCGTCGGCGGATGGGGCGCCGCCGCCGTTTTCCAGGAACCAGGCGTACGTGCGTCGCACGCCTTCCGAAAGTG
>JAEUIG010000094.1 GCA_016795125.1 Planctomycetaceae bacterium
CCAGCACGATGACGTTGGCCCGCGCGACCACGGCCGCGTTGTCGGCGACGATCTCGCCGCAGGCCGCCTCTTCAAACGCAGTGCGGGCGGCGGGTTCCACGTCGCTGGCGACGATCCGGTCGGCGGAAGCGAAACCAGACTGGACCAGTCCGCGCGCGAGAGCGGTTGCCATTCGCCCTGCGCCGATGAATCCGATTTCAATCACGGCGCTGGACTGCGTGCGTGAGGACGGTGCGGTCGACATGCTGTTGAAGGGGTTGCCAGTTGGGCAGGGAATGCCAGACGATTTTAACGTGGTACGGACGGATGCCTGAACCGTTCCGGCGCTGTTGCGAGGTATCAGAAGAGTCCGGCCAAACAGACGAGAACTCAGCCTTCTGCAAAGCCTTACGGCCGCGCGGCTTGGATCGATCGCCAGGCCATCGGGTGTTCCGCAGCGGACGCTCTTACTATAATCGCCGCAACCTCTGCACCGATAGCTATGGCGAAACTCGCGGAATTGCTGCGTTCCAATCGGTCGTCGGCCGGAGATACGCGGCCCGGGGATGATTGTCACGATTGCTTTTGTCCCCACGACGGATTGCTGGCGAAGTCGTCGCTGGAATTTCGCGAACAGGTCCGCGATCTGCTTCGCGGACGACTGCGCGTGGCCGCGATCTTTCTGTTCGCGATCTGCACCCTGCATTTCGTGCGCTCCGCACTGACGCAGGGTGAGACGTTCTCCATCCCTTCCACGGAACTGGTCCCCCTGCTGTTCGTCACGGCCGTGGAGGGGATTTGCGCCGTCGTGCTGTGCCGTCGCCATCGGCCATCGCTGCTGGCGCTGCGGATCATTGAAGTCGTGATGTTCGTCAGTCCGGCGCTGCTGCTCGTGCACATGCAGTCGGAAACGGCGCGCTTCGCTTTGACGCAGGATGAAGAGTCGCAGGGCCTGCGGTTGATCGCCTTCAGCGTGCCGTGGATCCTGATGGTGATGGTGTACGGACTGTTCATTCCGAACACCTGGCGCCGTGCGACGGCGATCATCGCGATGTTTGCCGTCGGCCCGCTGCTGACCGCCGCCTACGCCTCCTGGCGGAACAATGTGATGCTTGACGCGCTGTACGACAGCGGCGTCGTGTCCTTCAATCTGATGCAGATGGCGTCGGCAGGATTCGTCGCTGTCTGGGGCGCGCACCACTTCGGCACAATGCGCCGCGAAACGTTCGACCTGCAGCACGTGGGGGTGTATCAGCTGGTCCGTCGGCTGGGCGGCGGGGGCATGGGAGACGTGTTCCTGGCTGAACACCGGCTGCTCAAACGGCCGTGCGCCGTGAAGCTCATCCGCAAGGACCGCGAAAGCGACGAAGGGACGATCGCCCGTTTCCAGAACGAAGTGCAGGCAACGGCGCGGCTGACGCATCCGAACACCGTGGAGATCTACGACTACGGAATCACCGACAACGGCATGTTCTTCTACGTGATGGAATACCTGCCGGGCCTGAGCGTGCAGGAACTGGTCGACCGGTCCGGTCCGCTGGCGGCCGGCCGTGTGATCCACCTGCTGCGACAGGTCTGCTCGGCGCTGGCCGAAGCCCACCGCGCCGGACTGATCCACCGCGACATCAAGCCCGGGAATATCTTCGCAGCTGAACGGGGGGGCATCCACGACTTTGCGAAGCTGCTCGACTTCGGACTGGTGAAGGCGACCGGCGAACAGGCGGAGAACATCCAGAACACGCGCGAGGGAGTCGTCGTCGGTTCGCCGCTGTACGCCGCGCCGGAAACGGCCCTGGGCGGCGGACCAGTGGATGAACACGTCGATCAGTACTCGCTGGGCGCGACGGCGTACTTCATGCTGACCGGCCGTCCTGTGTTTCCGGGAACGCGCGCCCTGGAGATCGTGTTTGCGCACGCCCGCGAAACGCCGAAGCCGCCTTCGGAGTTCGTCAAGGTCCCTGCCGACCTCGAAGCGATCGTCATGCGGTGCCTGGCGAAATCTCCCTCGGACCGGTACCACGACGTTTCCGAACTGGAGCAGGACCTGGCCAGGTGCCGGGACGCCAGCACCTGGAGCGATGAAGTGGCCGCCCAATGGTGGCGCGACTTTCAGGACTCACCGCGGGCAGAACGAACGGCCAGCGAAGCGGACGCCTTCGCAGAAACGGCGGTCGCCACTCCCGTGCTCGCTCCCGGCTGATCAAATGACTGGCCGCGACCGTTACGGACCGAATGACGCGTGATGCGCTCCCTTACGGTCGCGGCTAGTATTCATCGGAGCGGCGTTCCGGACGCTTCAAGTCGCCTCGGCACTTAACTCAATCGGATGTCGACGCTCGCACGGTGGGCGGTCAGGCCTTCTTTGTCGGCCATGCGGCGCACGTCGTCGGCATCGGCGGCCAGCGCCGCAGAGTCGTAGGCGATGATCGACGATCGCTTGAGAAAGTCGATCGCGCACAGTCCGTTGGCGAACCGCGCCGTGCCGCCCGTCGGCAGGACGTGCGACGGCCCGGCGACATAGTCCCCCAGAGCCACCGGAGTCGCGTGGCCCATGAAGATCGCGCCCGCATTCTGGATCAGCGCGAGCTGCTGCTGCGGATCGGCGGTCGAAATGTGCAAATGCTCGGGGGCCAGTTCATCGGCCAGCCGGGAGGCTTCCTCGGATTCGCGCGCCAGGATCAGCGCACCGTAGTCCTCCAGCGAACGCCGCGCGAGATCGCCCCGTTCGAGCCGGGCACACTGCACTTCCAGCTGCTGACGGACCGCATCGATCAGCGGCGCATGCCAGGTGATCAGCACGCCTGAACCGGGGCTGTGCTCGGCCTGTGAAATCAGGTCGCTCGCCACGTACGCCGGATCGGCCGATGCATCCGCAAGCAGGACCACTTCGCTCGGGCCGGCAATGCTGTCGATGTCCACTTCGCCAAAGACAAATCGCTTGGCGAGAGCCACGAACAGGTTGCCCGGACCGACGATCTTGTCGACGCGCGGGATGCCGGCAACGCCATACGCCAATGCCGCCACTCCCTGCGCGCCACCGACGCGATACACCTCGCTAATTCCCAGCTCACGGCAGGTCGCCAGCAGGTCAGGGTTGTAGCCGCCGAACTCCGTCGGCGGAACAACGACGGCAATCTCCCGGACTCCCGCGACCTGCGCCGGCACCGCCGTCATCAGCACCGTGGACGGATAGGCGGCCGCCCCGCCCGGGACGCACACGCCGACGCGCCGCAGCGGCAACCATCGCTGCCGCAATTCGACCCGGCCCCCGCCGCGCTCCCGGCGGATGAGCGTGTCCGGCACCAGGCACGCCTGCTGGAACTCGACGATATTCGCCCGGATCCGGCGTATGGTGGCGAGAAACGCGGGGTCTGCAGCGGCGTGCGCTGCACTCAGCTCTTCCGGAGTCACGCGCAGTGTTTGTGCGGTCAGCTCGCGGCCATCGATGCGCCGCGAATAATCGAGGACTGCCTCGATGCCTCGGGACCGGACATCGCCGCAAATCCGCTCGACCACCTGCTGCGGCGACAGCGGTTCGCCGAACAATTCGACGGTGCGCCGTCGCCCCGCTTCGGAAACCACGTCGCCGCGCGGGCTCAGTTTTTCGCGGAGGCTCGCGAAGAGGGCCCGCGCATCGTCGCGGGTGCAGTCAATTGTCGGAATCTGCAGCGGCATGTTGGCACATCGGGAGAAGGTCGTTGGCCCGATGTTAGCAGCCGGTGGAAACCTGTCGCCACTGGTCGGGTGCGGGGCTCTACGAAAGGGGCGCTCGATCAATCTCCCCCTTTCCCGAGAGCAGCCTCGAACTCATGGAGAGAGGCATTCAGGGGAGTAGGTTCACATTGATCGGCACTCAAATCGCAGCGTGCTGTCTGCGGGCAATCAGGATGCCGATTTCGATCCCCGCTGCAGGTTTCGCAATGCAGCCAGGATGGCGTCGCTTCCGGAAACCGGCAGGCCGCAGGCCCCGCGCTCGCAGACATAGGCCGTCACACGACCGTCGATGGCGGCACGGCCATTGAGCAGCGGCTGCAGCACTGGAGTCGTGGTTGCCAGCGGGCCGCGAACGACGATGCGGTTCGGCAGAAACTGCGATCGAAGTGCACGCAGTACGTCATCGGTGTGTGCGGGCGACTCGCCGTCGATCAGCACGATTTCGGGTGACGGTCCGAGATGGAAGTCGAGCGCCAGCAGGGCCTGGGCGGAGGCCCGCGGCTGTTCGGCCATCACACCGGACAGGAATTCGAGCGCCTGATAGCCGGCCTCCTCAAGGTCGGTTCGCCCCGTCATCCGGCCGAGCTTGAGCAGCGCCGTCGCCGCCATACCGTTGCCGGAAGGCGTCGCGCTGTCGTGCGCGTCCTTGGTCCGGGTGATGAGCTGTTCGTGATCATCGGGCGTGTAGAAGAATCCGCCGTTGCCGGGGTCCGAGTAGCGCGTCGTCAGCTGCCCGGCGAGTTCGACCGCCTCGTCCAGCCACCGCGGAGCAAACGTCGCCTGGTACAATTCGACGAGACCATCGATCAGGCAGGCGTGGTCGTCGAGGAATGCGTTGATCTGTGCCCGTCCGTCCTTGTAACTGTGCAGCAGCCGGCCCTGGTCGTCGCGCATCGACTTCAGGACAAACGCCGCGGCCTCTTCCGCGGCGGCCGCATACTTCGGCTCGCCAAGCACGCCGGCCGCCTGCGACATGGCGACGATCATCAACCCGTTCCAGGCGACGAGCACTTTGTCGTCGCGTCCGGGATGGACGCGCTGTTTGCGAAGTGCAAACAGCTTCGCCCGTCCGCGGGCCAGGATGTCGACCAGTTGCCCGGTCGTCAGTCCGAGCACCTTGGCGGCCTGTTCGTCGGTCTTGGGCCGGTTCAGGATCGTGTGGCCTTCCCAGTTCCCCCGCGGCGTGACGTCGTAGCAATAGTTGAAGACGCGGCCGTCCTCCGGGCCGAGCTGCTCGATGATCTCGTCCTCGGTCCAGACGAAGAATCTGCCTTCCTCACCTTCGCTGTCGGCGTCCTGAGTGCTGTAGAAGCCCCCGTCCGGAGCCGTCATCTCGCGGAGGATGTAATCGAGCGTTTCGCGGACGACGGACAACGGCGCGGCGTCGCCCGTGCATTGATGCAGTTCGAGATACGCGGGAACCAGCAGCGCGTTGTCGTACAGCATCTTCTCGAAATGCGGGACGAGCCAATGCGCGTCGGTCGAATAGCGATGGAAGCCGCCGCCGAGGTGGTCATAGATGCCGCCGTTGGCCATTTTGTCGAGCGTGAGTCGGGCGACCGCCAGCGCATCGTCGTTGTCGAAGCGTCTCCAGCAGCGGAACAGGACGCGGACGTCCATCGGGTGCGGGAATTTCGGCGCACCGCCAAATCCGCCGTGTCGCCGGTCGGCCGAACCGAGCAGGGCCTGCATCGCGTTCTGCAGCAGTGCTGCATTCAGATCCGTCGGTTCGAGATTCGGCGCGGACATCTGGCTGATCGCATTAACCAGCGAGTCGGCACTCGTCACGACTTCCTCGCGTCGCTGTGTCCAGTATTCGTGCAGCTTGAGGAGAATGTCACGAAAGCCGGGCATGTTCATTCGCGACGTGGGCGGCCAGTAGGTGCCGCCGTAAAACGGGTGGCCGTCGGGCGTCATGAAAACCGACATCGGCCAGCCGCCGTGGTGCGTCATCAGCTGCACGGCCGTCATGTAGATCTGGTCGACATCGGGCCGCTCCTCGCGATCGACTTTGATGTTGATGTAGTGCTCGTTCATGATCGCCGCGATGGCCTCGTTTTCGAAGCTCTCACGCTCCATGACGTGGCACCAGTGGCAGGCGCTGTAGCCGACGGACAGAAACACCGGCTTGTCGGCGTCCCGTGCCGCCGCAAACGCCGCCTCGCCCCACGGCCACCAATCGACCGGGTTATAGGCGTGCTGCAGCAGATACGGGCTGGTTTCGTGCTGCAGCCGATTGGGGGTACGGTCGGAAGACGATGACATAACGAGTCACTCGGGTGCGATGAGCAGTGCCCACAACGACGGCGTGGGCTCCGGTATCTGGCGGTACGAAAGTGGCGTTACAATGGGTGGCCAATGTGAAGTCGATCGTAGGACTTGAGCGCCGTGTTCACAATCGGTCATGCATCGTCGTGTGTCGGGCTGCTGGCAGCCGCGCTGCTGCTGGCCATCGGCGGCCCCGTCGGGCTGGCGGCGGCGGAGCCTGCGTATCGGATGACATTCCTCGACGACAGAACACACAGCGAACAGATCGTGGAAGCGCGAGTTCTCGTCGAAGCGGTCGACGGCGGCGTACTGGCGGAAGATGTCGAAGGCCGGCTATGGTCGATTACTCCGGATCGGCTGCGGTCAAAAATCGGGACGGCACAGGAATTTGAGTTCATGGACGCCGACTCGCTCGGCGAGGCCCTGCGGGCGGAACTGGGCGCCGGATTCGAGTCTCATAAAACTCCGCACTACGTCATCTGCTCAGATACCGGCGATGCCTACGCGGAATGGGTCGGCACTCTCTTTGAACGCCTGCAGCGGGCGTTTCTGCAGACGTGGCGGCAGGCCGGCTGGGACCTCGCCGAACCGGCGGCGCCGCTGCCGGCCGTCGTGTTCCGTACGCAGCAGGAGTTCGCCGCGTATGCACTTAAGGACGCCGGGCCGGAGGTCGCCGACAAGCCGGGCTACTACTCGATTCGCACGAACCGGATCGTCCTGTACGACCTCGCGACCGCCGGCATGAACGAAGGCGCGCTCGACCTGGGTGAAGTCGAACGGCGCGTGGCGTCGGCGCCGGAGCGGGTGGCGACGATTGTCCACGAGGCGACGCATCAGATTGCGTTCAACTGCGGAATGCACACACGGTACGCCGACACGCCGATGTGGCTGGCGGAAGGACTGGCGATGTATTGTGAGACTCCCGACCTGAAGACCGGCTCCGGCTGGAGGACGATCGGCCGTCTGAATGTCGATCGTCTCAGGCAGTACCGGGAGTTCACTGCCCAGCGCCGTGCCGGCGATTCATTGCAGACTCTGATCTGCGACGAAGCGCGCTTCCGCGATCCCTCCAGAATGCCCGATGCGTACGCGGAAAGCTGGGCGCTGGTCGACTACCTGATGCGTGACCGACGGGACGAACTGGTCAAATACATGCAGGGGATCGCGGCGAAGCCTCGCCTGCACTGGGAGGACGGCGACACCCGCCTCGCGGAATTCACCGCCGTGTTCGGGGATCTTCAAGACATCGAGGCGGATTGTTCCCGGCACATTCGCCGCTTGAGGGCGCGGTGATCGTGACGGAACGTGCTCCCGAAGAACTGGCACAGCACCCAGCCGCCTGGTCCGACGAACGCCTGCTGCGGCAATGCCGCATCGACTTCGTCCGCCGTTCCGGGCCTGGCGGCCAGCATCGCAACAAGGTGGAATCGGGCGTCCAGTTGACCTTCGGCCCGGCGGGGATCGTCGCCGAAGCCAATGAGCGCCGCAGCCAGGCCGAGAACCGCCGGGTCGCCTTGCGTCGACTGCGCCTGCGACTGGCCGTGGCGATTCGCGTCCCGTGCGATCCGGCACAACCACCGCCGGAGCTGTGGGTCAAACGCATTCAACGCGGTCGGATCGTGGTGAACCCGGAACACGAAGAGTTCCCTGCGCTGCTGGCGATCGCTTTGGATCGTCTGGCCGCGCTCGGCTGGGACAGCCGCGCCGCCGCCGGCAGCCTGAGTTGCACCACGACGCAGCTTGTCCGCTTTGTGGCCGAGTTCCCGGAGGCGCTGGCGGAGCTGAACCGGCAGCGACTTGCGATTGGACTTCGACCGCTGCGCCGAGCTTAACGGCCTTCCCCGCGCGCGCCGTCTGCCGGTCGCGCCGGGACAGCGCAGCGGGACGAGGCTGGCCGGAGTCACTTCTGTTCCGCACGACGGGTGCCGTCGGTCAGCCGACTGTCCCGCTCTCACACGTTTACATGTCAGAGCCGCCCCGGCATGGGCGCAATGGTGTCGCCACAGGTACCGCACCGATCGCCGACTGGCGGACACGTGGAACTCGTGACATTCGGCGAACGGCGAAGGAAGATCGGGCGCTCAGCGGAGGAGACATCGCGATTCTGTCTCAGCGGCTCGGCCGGAGCCTCGCCCGGCTTTGCACAATAATTCAGGGTACAGGCAATGCCCTCTCGAAAGGACTGACCTTCAATCATTGTCAGCCGGCGGAATCGCGAGTGAAACCGCGATCCGCAGCGCCAGATTCACCGCGGAGTACACGGAGAATAATCAAGGTGTGAACGCTTTTTCTCCGTGTCCTCCGTGTACTCCGTGGTGAACTTCCTTCCTCTGCAGAGGTTGGCGCGGACGAAAACCCTCAATGGAGGGAACATCACAATTGCTGTGCAAGGCTGCCGCGCCCTCCCGGAATGCCGTCAGAGCAGGCGGAGGACTTCTGCCGCGATCAGCGATTCTTCGTCGGTGCGAATCACGCGCACGGTGACCGGTGAACCGGGACTGGAGATGATCGGCGCGTCCTGGTCGTTGAGCGCCTGATCGAGTTCGATTCCGAGGAAGCGCAGCCCGCTGCAGACGCGCGCACGGATGGCGGGGGAGTTCTCGCCGATGCCGGCGGAGAACACGAGCGTGTCGAGGCCCCCAAGTGCGGCGGTGAATGCACCGAGGTGCTTTCGCAGCTGGTAGCAGAACAGGGCAATTGCCTCGGCGGCGCGGGGATCGCTCTCTTCGCGGGCGAGCAGATCCCGGATGTCCGAACTGGTCTCCGAGACTCCCAGGAGGCCCGACTGCTTGTTGATCAAGTTGTCGAGTTCGTCGGCCGAGAGGCGTTCGGTGCGCAAGAGGTGCACGATGAACCCGGGATCGAGGTCGCCGGTGCGGGTCGCCATCACCAGTCCGGCTGCCGGGGTGAATCCCATCGTCGTGTCGATGCAGCTGCCCTCGCGTACGGCCGCCAGGCTGCAGCCCGCACCGAGGTGGGCCAGGATCACGCGGCCCTGCGCGGTGCGTTCGCCCGCAACGCGGTGCAGTTCCTGCATCAGAAACTGGTACGAGAGACCGTGAAATCCGTACCGCCGAACACCGGCCGCCGCATATCGCCGCGGAATCGGAAGCTGCCGCGCCTCGCTGGGCAGCGTGCGATGAAACGCCGTGTCGAAACAGCCGAATTGCGGAAGTCCGGGACAGCGGGCACGCAGGGCCGCAATGGCCGCCACCTCGCCCGGCAGATGATTGGGCGCCAGCGGAATCAGCCGCTCGAGTTCGTGCAGCACATCATCGTCGATCGCAACCGATTCGAGGAACCGTTCGCCGCCATGCACGACGCGGTGCCCGACAGCGCCCAGCGAAGTGAGACCGCCCTGCCGGTCCAGCCAGTTGACGACAAGCTCGACCGCCTGAACATGATTCACTGCTTCGACGGTGTGATCGGCGGCCACGACGCCATCGGAACTTCTGGCGCGGAAGCGGGCGTCCGGCAGCCCGATGCGGTCGATCTGCCCCGTCGCAAGCTTCCGCAGCACCGCCGCGTGCTCAAACAGCGCAAACTTGATGCTGGACGACCCGCTGTTGATCGTCAGCAGGTGGTGCGCGTCGGTGAGTGACTTGCCGGACATTCCGCCAGTTTACGGACGAACACCGGCGGCGGCGAGCAGGCAAGCATTCAAGGACGGTGCCGCGCGTCGACGACCTTCGTCTGGCACGATATCAATGCCGAGCACAACGGCAGATGCGATCGTCTGCTGCTGCAGTCCGGGAGCTGACGCTCTCCGGCTCGCCGCAGCCTTCCGATTGCGGGTCTGCCTAGCCGACGAGTTCCCGAATGGGTTGTGCGTCGTGCGGCATGATGGTGACCGGGCGGTCGTTGATGTCGCGCACGAAGGCATGTGGGTCGATCCCCAGGTTGCGGTAAACCGTGGCGAGGACATCGCGGTAGTGGACGGGCCGCGTCGCCGCCTGGCCACCGATTTTGTCGGTGGAACCGATGACTTGCCCCGAACGCATGCCGCCGCCCGACAGCAGTGCACACTGCACCGGCGCCCAGTGATCGCGGCCGGCATCCTTGTTGATTTTCGGAGTGCGGCCGAATTCGCCCCAGACCAGAAGCGTGACGTCGTCCGCAAGCCCGCGCTGGTGGATGTCCTCGACCAGCGCCGACAGTCCTCCGTCGATGACCGGCAGATTGCCCTTGAGGTGTCCAAAATTGTTGCCATGCGTGTCCCAGAATCCGTAGGCGACGGTCACCACGCGGACGCCCGCCTCCACCAGCCGTCGCGCCGTCAGCAACTGGTCGTTCCAGAGCGGTGCTCCATCTCCCTGGTGTTGCGACGAACCCTGTGAATATCGGGCACGCACCGCCGGATCCTCGCGGGTCACGTCGAGGGCGTCGACAAGCTGCGAGGAGGTGAGCACTTCGAACGCACGGCGATAACTTTCGTCGACGCCGTCGAGTCCCTGGTGGTCGGCCGTGCGGCGGAAGCGGTCAATTCCGGCGAGCAGCTCGCGGCGGCCGGTGAACTGCGCCGATTCCACGTAACGCAGCTTCATGCTGGCGACGTCCTCGCCGTCGGCGCGGACCTGGTCGTACCGGCTGCCGAGATACCCGGCCCCTGTGCTGTTGTACGGCCGATGCTGCATCGTCGGGAACAGATCGACGAAGGGGGGCACCAGTGGATGCGTTGGACCGAGCACATTCGCCGTGACCGAACCGAAGTTCGGAAACCCGTTCTGCTCGGTCTCGCGCTTGGTGTGACCGGTCAGGCTCTGGAAACTCGAATGTTCGTCGCGCTGGCCGACGACGGACCGGATCAGGCTGCAGCGATCCATCACGCCGGACAACTTCGGCAGCAGTTCGCAGACGTCGATCCCCGGCACGACCGACGAAATCGGCGAGAACTCGCCGCGGATTTCCGCGGGAGCATCCGGCTTGAGGTCGAACGAATCCTGATGCGCGAGGCCCCCCGACAGGTAGACCATGATGACCGCTTTGTGCGAGCGGCTGCCGGACTGGGCCTCCGCCCTCAGCACGTTCGACAGGGTCAGACCGCCGACCGCGAGCGACCCGATCTGCAGAAACGTGCGCCGCTGGACCCGATCGCAGAAACTGTGCCCGCCGCCAGTCAACAACCGCATCGTGAAGGTCTCCCGTCCATCGGAACGCATCAGCGCTTTCGCATGCTATCCGACGAAG
>JAEUIG010000125.1 GCA_016795125.1 Planctomycetaceae bacterium
GCTGGTGTATCAGAGCCGCAGCGGACGGCCGGAGGATCCGTGGCTCGACCCGGACATCGTCGCCCACCTCCATGATCTTAAACAACACCGCGAGCGCGCCGTGGTCGTCGCGCCGATCGGCTTTCTGTCCGATCACATGGAAGTGCTCTACGACCTCGACGCGGAAGCCGCGGACGCCGCGAAGGAACTCGGCCTGCACTTCGCCCGCGCGGGAACCGTCGGCACGCACCCGCGGTTCATCACGATGATCCGCAAGCTGATTGAAGAACGCCTCTCAGACGCGCCGCGCGAAGCAGTCGGACAATACGGACCCAACTGGGACGTTTGTGCGGTGGATTGCTGCCCGGCGCCGCGGCGGCCGATGGCAGGAACACAACCATCGGCGCGGCCTGCGGGTCCCTAGGGTCGTAGGGCAAAAGAGGAAGATTGCAAATTGCAAAATGAACTTTGCCAATTGCAAATTGCATTACGGACGCTCCGCACCCTCAATTTGCATTTTGCAATCATCAATTTGCGATACTTCTGCTTTCGTCATGCACATTCGACTCGGAACTGCCGCCAAAGCTACTCGAGGTAGTCCGCCGCCGACTGCATGCTCGTGTTCAGCACTTCGTTGCCGCCTTCGCGGAAGAACGACGACATCTCGATGATCGCCGGTCCCAGCAGGATCATGAACACCGCCGGCATCAGGCACAGCGCCGTCGGGAACAACAGCTTGAACGACGCCGTGTTGGCCTTCTGGTCCGCCTGCTGACGCAGCGTTTCGCGCATCCCGTCGCTGTAGTCCGCCAGTGCCTGCGACATGCTCGTGCCCATCCGCTCCGTCTGAACGAGCAGCGACGTGAAGGAGTACACGTCCGGCAGATCGACCCGCCTGCTGAACGCGACGAGCGCCTGCTCCAGCGAGCCGACACGCGCGTGATCGGAGACGATCTTGAGTTCCTGCGACAGCGCCGGCGAGACCGATTGGAGGTCGGCTCCCACCCGCTGCAGCGACGCCGGGACAGTCAGCCCCTGGCTGACGCACATGTTCATCATGTCGAGCAGGTCCGGCATGGACTGTTCGATCTCCGCGAGCCGGTCCGTTGCCTGGCGTCGCACCAGCAGCGTCGGCAGCGCCCAGCCAATGGCCGGCAGCAGGACCAGCGCGGCGATGATCAGCGGCTCGGTTTCCCGCGGTGCAACCACGAGCAGACCCAGGCCGAGGACAATCGGGATGCTGACGCCGAGGTACCGCGCGGCGGCGAGGTTGTGCCACGCGTGCGGCTCGTAATAGCCGGCGTTCCGCAGCGTCTTCTTCAGGTCCGCACGACGTTCGCTGGACTCCGGCAGGAGCGCGGCGAGGACCTTGGTGACCGGTCCGAACGTGAGATCGCTGTTGTCGGCCAGTGGCGTGTCTTCGGCTTCGACGAAGGGAAGAGTTGAGCGTTGAGCGTTGAGAGTTTCGGGAGCCACACTGACAGCCGGGAGCGGCGCGATCGCGACACTGCGTTCCATCGGCTTGACCACCGGCGCGACGCTGACAACGCTCGCTTGCGGCTTCGCGCGCCGCGCACGCTTTGCCACCGGTCGACCGCGCCATTTCTTCCACACGCGAATGCCCAGCAGGCCAACGCATGCAGCGGCGACCAGCAGGACGATCAGTTGATTCAGCGGGTTCAGCGTCATGGCAGGGTCTCAATTCCGAAATCCGAGTATCGAAATCCGAAGGAGGTGCCTGGTGACTCGCGATCCGGCAGCCGCCATTCCGGCGTTCGACTTTTGGTCATTCCAGCTTTCGTCGTCCGCTCTCCGCTTTCGGCTCTCCGCTTTCCCTTCAACCCTGTCCACTGCTCTTCAGGATCCTCAGCACCCACAGCGAACCGACGATCTGCAGGACGGCCGCCATGATGGTGACGCGGAAGCCCCACTCGGACTGCATCAGGTTCGTGAGGTACTCGGGATCGCGGAAGATAAAGAACGCCAGCACGGCCGGCGGGACAATGAGCATCAGCAGGGCCGTCGCGCGGCTGGCGGCAGTGGCCGCCTTGAGCCGTCCCTGAAACTGGATGCGGGTTCGCAGCGTCTGCGCGAGCCGTTCCAGCACTTTCACCAGGTCGCCGCCGGTCTCGCGGTGCACGGCGAGCGCGCTGACGAAGACGTTGGTACTTGCCAGCCCCGTTCGCAGCGGCAGTTCGCCGAGCGCATCGGTGATGGACATGCCGAGGTCCAGGCGCCGCGTGCAGCGACGGAGTTCTCCCCCCAGCGGCTGGGGCGTGTCGTCCGCGACCAGCGCGAGGCACTTTTCCAGGCTGCGGCCGGTGCGGGCCGCCCGGGCGAGTTCGTCCAGCATGGCGGGAAACTGCTTGAGCATTTCCGACTGCCGACGCGACCGAATGATGACTGCAGTGACGAGCGGTGCGGCGGCGCCGATCAGCGCGCCAATCGCCGTTGTCAGCAGGTTTTCCTGGACGACGAACGCGAGTCCGCCGCAGGCCACCGCGCTGCAGAGACACAGCGCCAGCAGCATGGCCGGCGCCAGGTCCGCGCCGGATTGAATCATCAACCGGTCGAACCAGCCGTTCAGGCGATTGCCGAGCGTATCGCGACCAGCGACGGCGAACTCGTGCTGATCCCGCAGGATCGCTGCAAACTCAGGCCGGGATGGAATGACGTGCGTGGACATGTGCGGCACGGGTTGATCGTTGATGGTTTATCGTTGATCGACGACGCGAAATTCTAACTGGGCGTTCAGTCGTCTGGCGTATTGGCGAGTGGAGGTCGATCAACCATAAACGATCAACCATAAACCTTCGGAAGTCGTATTCGCCGCACTCCGGCGGGGATAAACCCCGCCGCTCATGTCGCCGGCTTGTATTCCATGCCGGTCGGCAACTCGCGGGCCGCGAACATTGCTGTCGGCACTTCGTGTCCTTTCGCCGTCATCCGCCGCAGGCAGACCGGTTCGTGCCCGGTCGCGTAAAACGCCCCCTGCACGCGGCCGTCGTCGCCGACTCCCGCCATCCGGTGCACGAACACGTCGTGCACGACGAACTCGCCGTCGGCAACGCCGGCCAGCTCGGAAATGCGGACCACCTTGCGTTCGCCCGTCGCGAGCCGCGCGATGTGCACGAGCACCTGCACGGCGGATGCGATGTACTGCCGCGCCACGTGAGTCGGCAGTTCCGCTCCCGACAGGGCGATCATCAGCTCCATGCGGTTGAGCGCGTCGCGGGTGTCGTTGGCGTGAATCGTGCTCATCGAGCCGTCATGGCCGGTGTTCATCGCCTGCAGCATGTCGAGGACTTCCGCCCCGCGCGCTTCGCCGACGATGATCCGGTCCGGCCGCATGCGGAGGCTGTTTCGCAGCAGGTCGCGCGGCGCGACCAGCCCCTTGCCCTCGATGTTCGGCACGCGCGTTTCCAGGCCGACGACGTCTGGTTGCTGCAGCTGCAGTTCGGCTGTTTCTTCGATCGGCACGACGCGCTCGCTGTGCGGAATGAACCGGCTCAGGTTGTTCAGCAGCGTCGTCTTGCCCGCACCGGTTCCGCCGGACAGCAGGACGTTCATCCGCCCGCGGACACACAGGATCAGGAAATCGGCCATCTCGGGCGAGAGCGTTCCGAGACGCACCATGTCTTCAAACTGCACGATCCGCGTCTTAAACCGGCGGATTGACAGCGTGGGTCCGCGCAGCGCGAGCGGCGGAATGACCGCATGCAGACGCGAGCCGTCGGCCAGCTTGGCGTCGACCATCGGCGAGACTTCGTCGATGCGGCGCCCGGCGCGGCCGACGAGCCGCTGGATGAAATGCAACAGGTGGGCGTCATCGGCGAACGTGACGTCGGTCTTCTGCAGCAGGCCGTTGCGCTCGACGATCACGGTGCTCGCGCCGTTGACCAGCACGTCGCTGACCTCGGGATCGTCCATCAGCGACTGCAGCGGACCGAACCCGTAGATTTCGTCCATCAGCTCGCGGACCATCAGCTCGCGGTCGCCGCCGGCCAGGCCGGCCTCAGGCCGTTCGCACAGGTGCGACGCGAGCGCGTGGAGCTGGCCACGGAACGTCTCTTCCCCGAGCGTGCCGGCCTTCGACATGTCGATGGCGTCGACCATCTGCCGATGCAGCCGCGTCTTGAGCTGCTGGAACGACTGCCGGGCCGGGCCGTGAATGTGTGCAGTGGCGATCATCGGAAACTCACTGGGTCAGTTGCAGCTTGTAGACGTAGGGATTCGCAGCGACGTCGGCGGTCCGGTCGTCGTTGAGCAGAGCCGTGCGCGTGCTCACAACGGCCGGCTGCACAATGATCTCGGTACGGTCGCCGTCGACAATACGGACCGACATGATGCGTGCGGCCACAATTCGCGGGACCGACACGCGGCCCGCCTGCGTCGAACCGGCCGTGAACAGGAAGCAGATGCGCGTCTGTCCGATCGCTGCTGCCAACGACGCATTCGTCGCTGCTTCACAGCGCCCCGAACTCTCGATAGACAGCGAACCGAAGTCAAACCGCAGTTGCCGGTCAAAATCGGCCAGGTGGTCGTACGTCAGACCGAATGCGACCTGGGTCGCCAAACGTTGATCGTCGAGTCCGCTGCCGAGATCGAGCAGGCGAAGGTTGGAGCCCGCGGCCGATTGCGGCGTCGCGGAGGCAGGAGCGCTGGTCAATGCGAGTTCCGGCAGTCCATCGGCGCCGGCGACCACAAGCGCGGACTCCGCGTCGTAACGGAACACATCGCCGCCGCCGCGCTGCTCGACCTGGTGCACCCACGTCTGCAACTGCACCCCGGACGGATCAACTTCGAGAACCGCCAGTGGCAATGCGGGGATCGCTCCCCCAGGGATGGCGGTCACCCCCACGATACGATTGTCGATGCTGGCTTCCGCCACCACGCTGACGTTGGGTCGCGACGCACCGGTCAGCTCCCGGAGGAACAGTGCAACGGGATTCGATCCGCTGCGCTGCCGCGTGGCGAAGACGGCCACCGACTTCGGGTCGTTGTCCGTTTCCAGGAAGACATCGCGGCCGGCGTCGTCGCGGATGATCCGGCCGATGCGAACGTCGCTGCCAGGTTCCTGATCGAGCCGCAGCGGCTGCCCGCCGACGTAGTTCTCGGCGGCCACCCGGATCGCTACGTTGCGGGCTTCGGGCGCAAGCGGCGCGAGGTCGGCCGGATCACGCAGCCGTTCGTCGCTCGCGAGTTCCGCGGCGGAGGCGAGCGCCGCGGCTTCCGCGGCCGTCAGCAGTTCGACGCGAGCGGCATCAATCCACAGCCGATCCAGCACGACGGCCATGAATGCGCCGACGACCAGCAGCGCAACGGCGACCGCAGGGACCAGCGATCCCCGGCGACACACAGCGGCAGTCGGTACCCGACG
The DNA here is from genome assembly GCA_016795125.1 of Planctomycetaceae bacterium. Taxonomy (GTDB): domain Bacteria; phylum Planctomycetota; class Planctomycetia; order Planctomycetales; family Planctomycetaceae; genus JAEUIG01. Next base: position 5,360 of record JAEUIG010000125.1, read on the forward strand.
CATGACAATCACGAAGACTCACAATCCAATGAGCCGCAGGGTTGATCCCCATGGCATCCGCTAACTCTGAAGACGGAAAGAGGAACCACAAAGACACAAAGGGCACAAAGAAAATACTGACTTGATCCGTCTTTCCTGATCTTTGTGCCCTTTGTGTCTTTGTGGTTCAAATCCTTACCGTTCTATGGCTTTTAGACACACCCACTCAGCCGGACGCGCCGCCGGCAGATGGCGCGGCGGCGGGTTGCTGCGGGTTTGTCGCCGGGGTGAAGTCGTTCCCGCGGTTCATGGTCGGGTTGCCGACCGGGCGCCCGTTCTGGAACTGCAGCACAGTCCGTCCGCTGCCATAGTAGACCTCGCTGGTGAACGGCTGTTTGACCGGCTCCAGGCCCAGGATTTCGTCCAGCGTGGCGCGATCCTCTCGGCTCACCGCCACGCCGCCGTCTCCCTTTTCCGGCGTGTAGGTCAGGGTCAGGTTCCCCTTGTCGCGGGCCAGGATCAGGATGTTCGCCTGCTGCTCGTTCAGTTCGAGCGTGACGTTGTTGCCGCCGCGCGAAGCACCGCCGCCGGACGTGCTGCGGTTCATGGCCACGACCTTGACCCCTTTGAAGAGCGTCATGGTCAGGCCGCCGGTCTGCTCCTGGTCGCGATAGCTGGCCGGAGTGAAGTGCACGTCGACATGCTGACCCGGACGGACGAGGCCGTCCACCGCCGCCGTGCTGTCATCGAACGAGACGGCGACAGCCCGCATGCCGGGACCCAGCTGCAGCGGCGGGAAGTCCCCGGGAGCATACAGGTCGGTCGTGAGGATCGGCCGGGCGGCCTGGATCGGCTGCTTGACGACGCGGCCGATGACCACGCTGTCGCTGCGGATTGTTTCCGGGACCATCTGCGATTCCCGCAGGCGGCCAAGTGCCACGTGCCCTTCCGTGATGACCGTGCCGGGCTGCAGGTCGGCCAGTGCCATCGGCACCGTCATGATCGGGTCGCTCGGAGGCGGAGCCTCGCGGGCGAGCAGGTTCTTGGCGACGTAACCGACGATGAGCAGACCGACGACCACAAGCATCGCCATCGTCAGGGCAGCGGGAGTCAGACGTTTCATGACGGGCATTCCAATTTGAGATTGATCGCTCGACGATCGTTGGCGGTTCTGCACCGCAACTCAAGACAGGGTTATTCCTTCACCATCCGCGTCTGGCTGTACAGTTCGCGTCCCTGCAGCGTGAATCCGATCGGCCACAGCAGGTCCGGCGAGGCGGAGGACATTGGCGTTCTGACCGCGACCGTGACGACATCGCCTGAATTCTTCGGCAGGTCGACATCGATCTGCATCTCCATCTGCAGGCGGGGCGCGAGGACGCGCCGCACCTCGACTTCAATGTCCTGCTGCGTCACACCGTGCAGCGTCGCTTTCCGGGCGCCGGCCCGGCTCGCCTCGACGATGTCCGCGCGCGCAAAAAACAACAACGCGAACTCGAGCAGCCCCAGGAGGAGCAGCCCGAGAATCGGCAGCGTGAACACGAGCTCCATGCTCAGCACGCCGCGGCGAACACGTTGGGAACGGGAGGAACGCACGGAAGGTTGATGGTCTATGGTTGATGGTTGATCGACCGGGCTGGAAGGTCGAAGCACGAAATCGAAACAGGAGCTGGATCGTTGGGTGTTGCGTGAATACGTCGCAGTTGACGAGACCTGCCCATTCGACATTCGGTCATTCCGACATTCGCCGCGCCGCGTTCGGCTCTCCGCTTTCCGCTTTTCCCTATGGCAGCGTCGGCAGCTTCCACAGCAGCACCAGCCACGTCGCGACAAACACGGGAATTGCGTACGCCATCACGCGCCGCTGCGGCTGGAGCTCTCCAGTCCCCTTGGCTGACTGCGCTTCCAACTGTTTGCGAAGTCCGCCGCGGAACAGTCCGATGACCACTGCGGCGAATGTGCCGGTGACAACCAGCAGCGTGCTGAGGATCACGACCAGCAGAGTGAGGTGAAAGCCAAGCCAGACGCTGAGCGCGCCCATCATCTTGACGTCGCCCCCGCCGCCGCCGCCGATCATCCACAGGATGAACAGCATGCCGAAGCCCAGCGCGAAGCCCAGCGCGCCCTGGCCGAGGCCCTCCCAGCCGTTAAACGCCGCCTGGTAGATCCAGCCGGCCGCAAACACCGGCACGGTCAACGCGTTGGGAATCCGGCGATAGCGGTGATCCCACAGCGCCGCCGCCGCTGTAAACAGCGACACGACGACCACCAGCAGGGTCGAGCCGAAGCTGAGATCGGACATGACGGGAAGGTTGATGGTTGATCGTTGATCGACAGGACGGAAAACCGCATGTCGAAATCCGAAACGGGTGTCTGGTCTCTGGTCGATTCCCGACCTCTGACCTCCGGCCCCAGACCTCTGACCTCTGACTTCTGACCTCGGGTCTCTGGTCTGTTGAAACTCTACGACATGTTTCCGAAACGACCCGTGCGTGTTGCGAATTTGTCACAGATTCGCCAACCGGCAGTCCGCCCGTAACGGCCAGAACCGGACGACGCGGCCACGTCGCAGGCCGCACAGCCGGGAATCACGGAATGCACGGCAGAAACGGAACGACAGGCGGAAGACGGAAGTCAGGGTTCAGAGGTCAGGGGCCGGAGGTCGGAAGTCAGAGAACCGAAGTCCGAGGTCGGACCTGACGGAGGCCAGGCACCAAACACCGTCATTGACATTCGCCGTGCGGACTACGGGTTTCTCCCTCGGTCGATCAACCATCAACGATCGACCATCAACCCTTCACACCCCCCTGCACATCAGTGGCGGCGCGCTCACCCCCCGGCTACGATGAAACCCTCAACTCAATTCTTCTCCGCAACCGACCGGCATGCTCCGCCGGGTCGCCGGACTCAGGTTCCGGCGGAAAGGCCGGTGCGGATGCGCTGAAGCTGCGTCCTCACGACTCAGATTCGCACCTCTCAGATCAGGCAACGCGCGCATGTCCAGATTTGCGGTCGAGAAGATCAGGAACCTCACCCTCGTCGGCCATGGAGCTGTCGGCAAGACGACCCTTGCCGACATGATGCTCTTCAAGGCCGGCGCCAACACCCGGGCCGGTTCCGTTGACGATCACACCAGTCTCCTCGACACCGAAGACGACGAGAAAGAACGCAAGCACTCCATCGTTTCCTCCGTCTGTCACTTCGAGCACAACGGCGCGCACATCAATCTTATCGACTGCCCCGGGTATCCCGATTTCGTCGGCCAGGCCATCGGATCCCTGCGCGGCGTCGAAACGGCGGTCATCGTGCTCAGCGCGACCTCCGGCATCGAAGTCAACACCCGCAAGATGTATCAGCAGGCCGAGGCCGCCGGCCTCGCACGGATGATCGTCATCAACCGCTGCGACGGCGACAACATCCGCTTTCCGCAGCTCATCGAATCTCTGCGCGAAACCTTCGGCAGTGCCTGCGCGCTGATGAACGTCCCCAACAAGGTGGGCCACGACTTCAGCAGCGTCGTCAGCACCATCGACGCCAGCGCCTCTGGCGAGACGGTCGTCGACGTCAAAGCCGCCGGCCAGCAGGTCCTCGACGCGGCCGTCGAAGCCGACGAGTTCCTGATGGAGCGGTATCTCGAAGGGGGCGAGCTGACGCCCGACGAAGTCTCGCACGCGATCACCAAGGCGCTCGAGGACGGCACGCTCGTGCCGATCTTCTGCACCTGCGCCAAGAAGGGGATCGGCGTCCCCGAACTCATGGACGCCATCGCCCGCTTCGCGCCCTCCCCCGTCGCCTACACGCGCAACGGCAAGAAGGGCGGCGAAGAAGTCAAAGTTGAACCCAAGGCCGACGGCCCGCTTGTCGCCCAGGTCTTCAAGACCCGCATCGATCCGTTCGTCGCCAAGATGAACTACCTGCGGGTGCTCAGCGGCACGCTGAAAAAGGACGCCTCCGTCCATAACGAGCGGACCGGCAAGACGTTCAAGATCGCGCAGATCATGGAGCTGCAGGGGAACCAGACGCACCCGGTCACGGACGTCGGCCCGGGCGAGATCGTGGCCGTCATCAAGGTCGACGACCTGCTGACCGGCGACACCGTCACGCACGGAATCGACGGTCTCGTCATGCCGCCGCTGAAGTTCCCCACCCCGATGATCGGTCTCGCCGTCGAACCGAAGAGCCAGGCCGATCAGGCCAAGATCTCCGGCGCGCTGCACAAGATGGAGGAAGAGGACCCCACGTTTCACGTGAAACGCGACGCCCAGACCAAGGAAATGGTGATGAACGGCATGAGCGAGCTGCACTTGCAGCTCATTCAGAAGCGCCTGCATCACCGGGAAAAAGTCGACGTCATCACGCACCAGCCGAAGGTGCCGTACCGCGAAACCGTCAACGGAGCCGCGGAGGGGATGTACCGCCACAAAAAGCAGACCGGCGGCTCCGGCCAGTTCGCCGAAGTGCACTTCAGGATCTCGCACTGCCCGCAGGGAATCAATCCGGAGGAGTATTTCACGGACACGCGGTTCCCCAGCCTGCGACGATTTCACTACGACGCTGCCAACAATTCCTGCTTCATCGACCGCGTGACCGGCGGCTCGGTGCCGAACAACTTCATCCCGGCCGTCGAGAAGGGGGTGAAGGAGCGGATGGAGAAGGGCGTCATCGCCGGGTTCCACGTGCAGGACGTGGTGGTGGAACTGTTCTTCGGGAAGGACCACCCGGTGGACAGTAACGAAACCGCGTTCAAGACGGCGGCCAGCATGTGCTTCAAAGAAGTGTTCCAGCAGGCGAAGCCGGCGCTGCTGGAGCCGATCGTGCTGATGGAAATCACCGTCCCCGGCGACAAGCTCGGCGACATCACCAGCGATCTCAACACCCGCCGCGGCCGCATGGAAGGCATGGACGGCGCGCCCGGCGGCTACCAGGTCGTCCGCGCCAAGGCCCCGCTGTCCGAAGTCATGACCTACGCCCGCGGGCTGTCGAGCATGACCGGCGGCCAGGGCTCGTTCCACCTCGAATTCAGCCACTACGAAATGGTCCCGCCAAACGAGCAGCAGAAGATCGTCGCCGCGGCTAAGAAGGTCGAAGAAGAAGTCTAGCGGCGGCTTGAGAATCGGCGAGCCGGGCGGCGTCAGCCCCCGGTTGCATCAATTGCGCGCCGCTAGCCACAACGGCTTCAGGATGAACCACAAAGACACAAAGGGCACCACGAATCTTCTTTGTGTTCTTCGTGTCTTTGTGGTTCAAACACTTGCCGTTTGAGCCAGAGAATCTTCGACAGGCGTAAGAGCGATGTCGGCCGCAGCGCGCTATCTCTGGCATCAACGACTTGCGTGGCTGCTGATGGCGTACGTCTCGGCCATCGGTTTCACCATCGCGCCGGAGTCTGCATTCGGCGGGTTCAATATCGGCCATTGCCTGGGCTGGCTGATGGTCTGTGCTTTCGCGATGGCCTGCGTGAAGGACTCCGCGCTGTGCGGCCGGCCGATCCCTTTCGCCTGGCGGGCGCCGATCGCCGGGACTTGGCCGGTTTCCGTCCCAATCGTCGAATGGCGGGCGCGCCGCTGGTGGGGACTCGCCTGGGTCGCCCTGCATGCCTTCCTCATGCTCGTCGTTGTGATCGTCGCCAACTTGTGCGTGTTCGTTCTGAGCGAGTTTCTCTGACGGTTTCGCCAACGCGCGCATGACGCATCCCTGATGCGTCGCTAAGCTAGATGTCATGGCCAGCGACACGATTACCGGCGCCGAACTCAGCGATCCCACCGCGCTCGCACGCTTCGGCAAGCTCGACGTCGTCGCGCGCCTCCTGGTCGAAGGCTACATGGGGGGGCAGCATAAGAGCCCCTTCAAGGGGTCGAGCGTCGAGTTCGTC
>JAEUIG010000162.1 GCA_016795125.1 Planctomycetaceae bacterium
GCCGCTGGCGTTGTCGTCGGCGCCGTTGTGGATGTAACCGATCGGTCCCTGGCTGTTGGTGCTGCGGCCGTATCCAACGTGGTCGTAGTGGGCGCCGATCAGGACGACGTCATCCGACGCGTCCGGTCCCTGGGCCGGCAACAGTCCCAGAACGTTGCAATAGTTCGGCACGAAGTCCTGGATGTAGCGGCCGTCGTCGCCGGCCGGCGTCAGTCCGAACTTCTTGAGTTCGCCGATGAGATACTGGCGGGCGGCGAGTCCGCCGCGACTGCCGGCTTCGCGTCCTTCCAGCGTGTCGCTGGCGAGGAACGTGATGTGCCGTTCGAGGTCCTGCCGGCGGATAGCCGCCGCATCGTCGGGTTCGTCGGCCAGTAGGCCGGCAGGAGTCCCCAGCAGCGCGACGGCCAACAGGCGTCGTCCGAACAATTCACACAAACTCCGGACGCGCATGCCGTCGACCCGCCAGTTGGACGATCGCGCAGCGCCCGCGAGCGAGGGGGCGCCCGCTCAGGTTAGTCGTGCTCGACCCGCTTGGGTTCTTCGTCCTCCTGACCCTCCTTGACGCCCTTCTTGAACTCCGTGACGGATTTTCCGAGGCTGCGCATGGTCTCCGGGAGCCGGTTGCCGAACAGCAACAGGACAATCACCAGGAAGACCAGCAGGTGAAACGGGCTGAGAGCAAACGCCAGTGTCATCGCACCACTCCTCGGAAAGCAGCGACCGCCCGGCTGAACGGGTGCGCCACGGGTCATTCCCGGCGCCGCGACCTCCCCCGGTCGCCCTTCGCTGTCTCTTTACAGTGTATCCGTCCGCCGATCTCGTCTCAATCTCTCATTTGGATTGGAGGCCCCGTTCCACCAGGCTCGTAGGTCAGGCTGTGCCTGACGGAACCCGCTGCCAATGCCCGGGAACTTCGCAAATGCAGCCCAAGCCATCGCGGAATGTGTCCGGCACAGCCGGACCTACTCCAGTACGCTGCGTAGCTTGCGGGTAACCTCTTTTACGGCGTTCTTCAGGCGCGACTGGACTTCCTCCGGTGCGGCGGCGCAGGCTTCCAGCACCTCCGGGGTCAGCGCCGCGTTGCAGCGTTCCAGATTCGCTGCCAGTCGCCGGACGACCGTTTCGGCGTCCGGAGGCGTCCGCTCGCTTCCTGAGGAAACGGGGCCGCGGGCCGTCGCTCCAAACGGGGCGTAGTCGTCGGGACCGTCCGACATGCGCGGCGCTCCCGCGACCACGGGAGCGTCGGTCTCGCGGTCCCCGTCGCTGCGGCGACGTTCGCCGTAGTCCCGCTCGCCCGTTTCCGGATCGCGTACGAGTCCCGCGCCGACCGGCAGGAGTTCCAGGCTGCTGAGAGCGGCCGGCAGGTCGTCCGACGGGGTCGACAGGTCCTCGCCGTGCTGGGCGCGGCGCCAGGCTTTCATCTCGGCGACGGTCGCCGACATGTCCTGCGCCCACTGCAGGCATTCGGCGGCGTCATCCCAGTTCAGGGACGCGTAGAAGTGAGACCACTTCAGTTCGCCGTAGCGCTCGTGAATGTCGTTGAACGTCTCCCAGACGCGGCGGCGTTGATACACCTGGTCGCCGCTGAGACCGATCAGGCCGCCGAAATCGGCGTCGGTGCGGCCGCGGGCAAACCGCTTGGTCCACATCGCGGCACATTCGCCAATCTCCCAGTTACAGCGGCTGAGCGCCTGCTGTGCACGCTGGATGAGCTGGTCTTCCGTTTCCTTGACGTCGGCCATGATTGCGGAGGTTCGAGAGGCTGAGTGATTCAAATCCCGGCGGCCATTCCGTGTCTCGGACGCGAACGTCCGTAGCGGAACCTCCGTGATCCAGCCGGGCGGTTGGCCAATCTATCGGCGGCCCCCCGGCCTGTCCACCGCCGACATCCAGAAGCTCGCACTCATCAAACGACTTCGATGGTACAACCGCGTCAGGCGATCACGCTTGCCATCGCACTCATTCCGTGGTTCATCCTTTCGGGATCAGCGTGGCCCAGTGTTTCAGGTCCGGTTCTGTGCGGCGCAGGCCTTCTGCGATGCTGATCTGCGGGTTGTAGCCGAAGTCGCGGATCGCTCCGGAGATGTCGTACCAGTGCGAGCTGCTCAACTGGGCGGCCATGAACCGCGTCATGCGTGGTTCACCCGGCAAACGCAGCAGCCGGTAGGTGGCTTCGAGCATGCCTCCGATCCTCCAGGCAATTCCTGCAGGGATCGACTTCGTGATAGGAGGAACGCCTGCGCGCTGCAGCACGTCGTTAATGAAGTCCCACAGATTGACCGGCTGCGGTTCGTTGATGAAATACGCCTTGCCGGCGCAGGCGGCTCCCGGCGCGAGCGCATCACACGCCTGGAGGTGTGCGGCGGCGGAATTCTCCACATAAGACACCGAAACCAGGTTCGTGCCGTCGCCGACGCGCCGCAGACGCCCCGTCATTGCACGTTGGACCACGCGCGGCAGCAGGTGCGGGTCACCAGGGCCGAAAATCAGATGTGGCCGCAGGGCGACGGTCGCCAGTCCGTTCATCCCGTTCGCGTCGAGCACGGCATGCTCGGCAAGCGCCTTCGTCTGCGGATACACGGCCAAATGCGATTTCGCATACGGAAGCGACTCGTTCGCGCCGGCGTGCGGCCGCCCATCGAAGACGACACTGGGTGAACTCGTAAACACGAGCCTGCCGACCCCGTGCTCGCGACAACCCGCCAGCACATTCATCGTGCCGCCGACGTTGATCTCGTGATACTCCGCCTTAGGTCCCCAGATCCTCGGTACCGCCGCCGTGTGAAAGACGGCCTCGACCCCGCGACACGCATCGGCAACGGTCCGTGCATCGCGGATGTCGCCGCGAACGACGTCGACGCGTTCCGACGCCAGATCGTCCGGCGGCCACCGCGACAGACTCCGCACCCGGTCGCCGCGCGCGACAAGTCGTTCAACGATGTACCGGCCCAGAAAGCCCGACCCACCGGTCACAAGCGCATGCATGACATGAAGTCAATGCTCAAGTAGAGAGGGCGACGATCCCGCCGAGCCGCCTTGGGAGGGCGAGGCTCCCGCCGAGCCGCTGTCACGATTGATGACCGTCTCAACGATCAACTCGCACTCAGCCCCGCTTCCACGATGTGGCGAATTGACGTGAGGATTTGGACGCCGCTGGTCGCACGGCTCGGCAGGAGCCTCGCCCTCCCGAGCCGCTGCAACTGTCCCCCGCCCCCCGGCCCCGACTTCAGCAGACCGGACGCCACGAGAGGTTTTCGCACCTTGGCCATGCTGGCCTCATCCAGTCGCGTCAGCGGCAGGCGGACTTCGCCTGTGTCCCGACCGAGCAGTTCCATCGCCGCCTTGAGCGGTATGGGGTTGGTCGCCAGGCCGAGCATATCGCGGCACAGCGGGAACAGCTTCGCGTGCTGCCGCTGCGCATTGGCGACCTCGCCGGCGTCCCAGCTGGCGATCATCTGCAGCACGTCCTTAGGGACGATGTTGCCGACCACGGACACGACGCCGCTGCCTCCGAGCGCGAGCAGCGGCAGCGTGAGGCTGTCGTCGCCGGAGAGGACGGTCAGCGAACTGCCGGACAGGATATGCGACGCCTGGTCCATCGAGCCGGTCGATTCCTTCACGGCGACAATCGACGGAATCTCGCCCAGCCGGCAGATGGTGTCCGGTTCGATGTTCTTCGCTGTACGGCCGGGGATGTTGTAGACCACGATCGGCAGGTCGACCGCTTCGGCGATCGCGGCGTAATGGCGAAAAAAGCCTTCCTGCATCGGCTTGTTGTAATACGGAGCGACGATCAGCGCGCCATCCGCGCCGGCCGCTTTGGCCGCTTTCGTCAGCCGGATCGCTTCCGTCGTGCTGTTGGAGCCGGTCCCCGCCATGACGCGAATGCGTCCA
>JAEUIG010000177.1 GCA_016795125.1 Planctomycetaceae bacterium
AAGTCGAGACTTCCGTCCGGCAAGTTCGGAAAGAGGATGCGCCATGATTCCCAGAAAGCTGGGCGAACGCATTCGATTTCACTCGTTCCGGGCCAGCTTCTTTGGCGGCGGGCTGGTCGGTGGTTTAGCGATCCTGATGCATTTCCGGCATGGTGCTGTGCCGGAGGGAATGCTCGCGATGGGCGTCATCGCGGGGGCGATCGCGGGATCGTTTTTGTACTTCGTGGATCGGGCACGCGACGAGAAGCAGAAGTCGCAGCCCGGGGAATCCACCGGTGCGCGACAATCGACCCACGACGAGTCAGATTCTGAACACGACGATCGCGCGGCTCCAGCGAGCGGCGGGGTTTAGCCCCGCCGTACCGCCGGGCTAAACCCGGCGGCTCGCCATGGAATCGGCGGGCTGACGCCGCGCCGCTCGCCTACTTCGCAACTCCGACCGAGCGCGTTTCGCGCATCACGACGACCCGCACTTCGCCCGGGTACGTCATGTTCTGCTCGATCGACTGGGCGACATCGCGGGCCAGTTTCGCCGCGCCGCGGTCGTTGATCTCCTGCGGATCGACGATCACCCGCACTTCGCGGCCGGCCTGGACCGCGAACACCTGGTTGACGCCGGGGAACCCGAGGGCGATGGCCTCCAGCTCTTCCAGCCGGCGGACGTACTTCTCCAGCGTCTCGCGGCGGGCGCCGGGACGCGAGGCCGAACAGGCGTCGGCGGCTGCGGTGATTACCGTGTAAATGTAGTCCGGGCGGATGTCGTCGTGGTGGCCGGCGGCGGCGTGCACGACTTCCGCCACTTCGCCGTGCCGCTTGAGGATGTCCGCCCCGATGGCCGGGTGTCCGCCTTCCATCTCGTGATCGGCCGCCTTGCCGATGTCGTGCAGGAACCCGCATCGCTTTGCCAGCCGCGCATCGAGGCCCAGTTGTTCGGCCATCATGCTGGTCAGGTACGCGACTTCGATCGAGTGCTGCAGTACGTTCTGGCTGTAGCTGGTGCGGAAGTGCAGCCGCCCCATGTAGTACAGCACCTTCTCCTTCAGGTTGCCGACCCCCGCCTCGTCCGCCGCTTCGCGGCCGAGCAGCAGGATGCGGTCGTCCATCTCCTTCTGCGTTTCGCGGACGATTTCCTCGATCCGCGACGGGTGGATGCGGCCGTCCTGGATCAGCTTCTGCATCGAGATCTTGGCGACCTCGCGGCGGACCGTGTCGAACGCCGAGACGACGACGACGCCCGGCGTATCGTCGACGATCACGTCGACGCCGGTTTCCTTCTCAAAGGCGCGAATGTTCCGGCCTTCGCGGCCGATGATCCGGCCCTTCATTTCGTCGCTGGGGATGTCGACGGTCGAGACGGTCGTCTCGGAGGTGTGCGTCGAGGCGTACCGTTGGACCGCCATGCCGACGATTTCGCGGGCCAGCCGTTCGGAGTTCTGCTTGAGTTCCTGTTCCTGCTTGAGGATCAGGCTGCCGGTCTCGTTCTTGAGTTCGCCTTCCAGCTTTTGCAGCAGCCGGTCGGTGGCCTCCGGCTTGCTGAGTCCGCTGATCTTGTAGAGTTCTTCCTGCTCCTGCTTGACCAGCTTGTCGAGTTCCCGCTCGCGAACTTCGACGGCCTTGCCCTTTTCGGCCAGCCGGTTCTGGGCGGTCTCGATCATCCGCTCGCGCTTGCGGAGGTTCTCCTGCTCTTCTTCGAGCTGGGTCTCGCGCTTGACGAGCTTGCGTTCGTCGTCGCGGAGCGCTTCGCGCGAGGCGCCGAGTTCTTTCTCCAGCCCTTCGCGGCGCTTGAGCAGGTCTTCCTTGATCTCCAGCTCGCGGGATTTGCGGAGGTTGTCCGCCTCGCGGCCGGCTTCTTTCAGGATTTCATCGCGACCACGGTAAGCCGTTCCGAGGACCAGGCGGTTCAGGATGTAACCGACGGCAGCCCCGGCCAGCAGACCGATGATCCCTCCAACAACGTAGTCCATGTCGCGGGAATTTCCCGGCGCGGCGATCACGGACTCTGTCCGGCCCGCGCTGGCGCCCCTCGGCGACGGACCTGTTCAGAGCATCCAGGCGCGAACGCGGGCACTTGCCGGCGCGCACGTGCGTGACTGCTCAATGCTGTGGAGCGCCGCCGCCTGAAGGGGAGGCCGGATGCATTCGCACGCATCGCGAACGTCCGTCCCGCCACGGGAGATCAACCGCGCCGCACGGTCTTGAGACAGCGAGCCCGTTGGTCGACAGCGCGGGAGCAATTCCGGCTGCGGCTTGATCCGGTTGTCAGACGTCCCTCAAAAGGGCCGCCCCGCTTCCAGATCGGCGAGAGAGCGCCCGCGACGTGTTGCCACGTTGCGAACGGCCCCACGCATTCCAGACGCATCGCGACGGTGGCAGGGCCGCCCGTCACCGATCGCGGCGCCGGCGCAGGTCTGCATAACAGACTGCGAACCAGCCAGGCGATCACTGCGCCCAGAAAACTCATGTACGGTTTGCCAACTGGGACCAACATGCTGCGACTCAGGACACTCGACACAAATGCCGGTGACAGGCAACAATCGCAAAGATCCGCTGCCCGGCCGGGATTTGATGGAGATCACCCTCAGGCCAGCAGGCCCCACAGTTCTGGTGACAGAGTCTGTGGAAACTGTTGACGATCGACCCGCGGCATCCGTCGGTAGCGCCGGAAACAGCGAATCGGCATGCATCGTATCATGCGGTGCGTGCGATTCAACCAAGGGGCGAAAGCCGCCAGCGATCAGCATTGAGCCACGGGGTTTATCCCCGTGGCACGTCCTTGTACCAAAAATGGGCCGGGGTGAGGGGCCCGCATCGAGTCGATTGACGCCGCGGCAACCCACTTGCGTCGATGAATACACCAGAATTCGAGCCGGTTCTCGCCGATGCGTTGAACACTCTCGGCATTCAGGGCCGGGTGCTGGCGGCCGTCTCCGGCGGCGCCGACAGCGTCGCTCTCGTGCGCGGTCTGGTCACTCTTCGCGACCGGCAAGGTCTGGAACTCGGTGCCGCCCACCTGAATCACCAGCTGCGCGGAAAAGAATCGACCGCCGATGCCGCCTTCGTCCGTCAGTTGTGCGCGTCGCTGAACGTCGCGCTCGTCGACGAGCAAACCGACGTGCGCCGGGTCGCTGCAGAGCAGGGGATCGGCATCGAGGAAGCGGCCCGCAATGCGCGGTACGACTTCTTCATCCGCGCGGCCCGCGAGCAACACTGTCCCTGGGTGCTCGTCGCGCACACCGCCGACGATCAGGTCGAGACCGTGCTGCATCACCTGCTCCGGGGGACAGGGATCGACGGACTGCGCGGCATTCCGGCGACACGCCCGCTGGCCGCCGACGTCATGCTCGGGCGTCCGTTGCTCAACATCGGTCGAGCACTCATTGAGGCATACCTGCGCGCGCTCCCTCAGGACTGGCGGGAGGACGCGTCGAATCGCGACACGAGCCTGACCCGCAATCGCATCCGCCACGTACTCCTGCCGGTTCTGCGGGAGCAGTTCAATCCGCATCTCGAGGCCGCGATCGTCAACCTGTCGCAACAGGCCGTCGCAACGCAAGCAGTGGTCGAACACGTCGCCGCGGAACTCTTCGCCGCAGCCTGTCTCGCTACGGAACCGGACGTGGTTCGACTGGACGCGTCGAAACTGGCGACCGCAGTCCCGCATCTCGTCTGCGAAGTCCTGCGGCTGACCTGGCGCCGCCAGGACTGGCCGCTCGGGGGCATGACATTCGCCCATTGGTCCGCCGCGGCGGATGTCGCGATCGGGTTGGCAAAGGCGATCGACCTGCCGGGACGCGTGCGCGTCGAGCGCCGCGGAACGCTGCTGGTGCTGTCTCGTCGCTCCTGACGAGCCGCGACCGTCAGGGAGCGTGCAGCGCTGAATGCCTCGGGTGGCACGCCCAGACCAAGGGGATGGGCGTGGCGATCGCGCGACGGACGGTGTACGTCAGAAGGGATCGGACGTCCTCCCGCAACCGACCACGCCCTTCGCTCCGCTCAGGGCGTGCCACACGCCATCGGGCAGCGCGCATCGCTGAATGCGCTCCCTGACGGTCGCGGCCGGTAAAACGATTGCACTCCGATGGTCCGGCGTGGAAAGCGGCACAGCACCGGGTTAGAATCCGCCCTCGCATCGCGGCGGCGGGCATTCGCCGGGCGATCGCCTCTCGTTGTGCCGAACTCGCCGTCTGATCGCCATCAAGCACCCGACTGCTCGCCGCAGACGGATTGCAGAGCAAACACTCTGGGAACCCCTGCCGGAACCAACCCATGACAACCGCTGACAATCAGCCCATCGCTCCGAACGCTCATCGCCTTTTGTGGGCGGGTTTCATGGCGATTCTCGCGGCGGGGGTGGGGTTCGCGATCCGCGGCGGCATCCTGGACAACTGGGGACGTGAGTTCGGGTTCACCGCCGGCGAACTGGGTGCGATCGGCGGCTTTGGATTCACCGGGTTCTGTTTCGGAATCATCATCGGCGGCGTCGTGGCCGACAAGATCGGCTACGGCAAGCTGGTCATCGCTGCATTCCTGCTGCACGTCCTCTCGGCCGTCGTGACGTTCGCACCGTCGGCCACCATGAGCAAGGACATGGTCCGCGAACTCCTCGCCTGGGGCACGTTCATCTTCTCGTTCGCCAACGGGACTCTGGAAGCCGTCGCCAATCCGCTGGTCGCCACGCTGTTCCCGAGGAATCGAACTCACTACCTCAACATTCTCCACGCCAGCTGGCCGGCCGGACTGATCCTTGGCGGCGCCGCCGGATGGGTGCTCGACGACCAGTTCAACTGGCCGTGGAAACAGCAACTCGCGCTGTTCCTCGTGCCCACCATCCTGTACGGCATCATGTTCCTCGGCCAGAAGATGCCGAAATCGGAGGCGTCGGAGAAGGGGCTGAGCCTCGGCGACATGTTCAAGGACGTGGGGCTCCTCGGCGGACTGGTGGTGTGCTATTTGCTCGCCCTGTTCTTCGGCGGCGTATTCCAGCCTGCGTTTGAACCCGGCTCCAGCATCCCGACCTACATCGGCTACGGCATCGGCGGCGCACTGCTGATCGTCATCGGCGTGATGACGAAGTTTTCAGTCGGCTCGGTGCTGCTGTTCGTGCTGTTCATCGCCCACGCTCTCGTGGGCGCTGTCGAGCTCGGCACCGACGGCTGGATTCAGAACATCACCGGCAACATCCTGTCGTCCGGCGAAGGCAAGATCCTGTTCGTGTTCACGTCGTCGGTCATGTTCGGACTGCGGTTCTGCGCCGAGTTCATCGAAAAGAAGCTCGGCCTGTCGCCGGTCGGCATCCTGCTGGTCTGCGCAGCGCTCGCCTGCGTCGGACTCAACCTGACCAGCATGGTCAATTCCTTCGGCATGGCGATGCTGGCGCTCACGGTCTACGCAGTCGGCAAGACGTTCTTCTGGCCGACGATGCTCGCGGTCGCCAGCGACCGGTTCCCGCGCACCGGCGCGATCGCCATCAGCATCATGGGCGGCATCGGCATGATGTCGGCCGGACTGGTCGGCTCGCCGGGTCTCGGCTACTTCAAGGACCGCTACACGGGCGAGGCCCTGCAGGCGTCCAATCCCGAACTGTACGCCGAGTACAAGGCGGCAACGACGTCGAAGTTCCTGATCTTCCCCGAAGCCACGGGACTCGACGGCAAGAAGCTCGGCGATGTCCAGCAGAAGCTGGCGGAAGCGCGTACGAAAGCCGCCGACCCGCAGGCCGCCTACAACGAACTCACGGAAGCAGAACGCGCCGTGCACCAGGCGAGCATCACTGGCGACCGGCGCACCCTCGTGGCCGACTCCGCCATTCCTGCTGCGATGGCTCTGATCTACCTCGGCCTGCTCGTCTACTTCAAGTCGATCGGCGGCTACAAGCCGATCTCGCTCCTGCAGGAGGAGCACAAGATGACCGAATGGTCCGCCGGCGGCGAAGGCTGATCGCCGGACCCCGAGCGGAGGGGTTCATCCCCGCCGCCAGTAGCGCGGTAGGGTGCGGCTTGCCGCACCGCACCCAATCGCGCTGCGGTGCGTCAAGACGCACCCTACGGCGCTACTCACGCCGCCGGCGACGTTGTGTCGGTCCTTTGGACCTGCGTCATTGCACAAATCTCTCTCCGAGATCGAGGCAGCTTGCCAGCGCGCCATACGTCTCTCGCAGCGAGTCTGCGTTCGGGTGCTCTCCCAGACGCGCCGCCATCCCGCGCGCCAGGGACGAACGTCCAATTCTCGTGACAGCGGAAACCGACTCATCGATCAGGCCCGCTCGTTCGGCCTCCTTCGCCAGCCGATCCCACACCAGGCCTGCCGTCAGCGAAACGCCTTCAATCCCCAGCTGCGACAGATACTCCGGGTCACGAATCACCACCTCCTCGGCATCCCGAATCGCCCCCAGCAGCACCTGCTCCAGCGGCTCGATCAGGATCTGCTGTTGCGACTGCAGGCTGGACCACTTTTCGCTGACGAGCATCTTCAGCACCGCAATCGCCAGTTGTGCAATTGCCAGGTCCGCCGCCGGGCACTCCTGCACGTCGATGACGCGGATTTCAATCGACCCGCGCGAGAACCGCGCAATCGCTCCCCGCGCATTCAGGAATTCTTCCTGCAGAATCCCCGCCGGGTCGTGCGGCGCAATGGCGGCATACAACGGCTGGAAGATCAGCCGGTCGTACTCCGCCTGGCTGAAGGCCCGCTCCGGGATGACCCGCCCCGCCACCTGCGGAATCCGCCGCGAGTTGTTCCGGTACACCTCCAGTCGGCTGTCCAGCAGTCCGGTCAGCTTGCCGTCCATGACGGGTGAGCTCGCCGCCAGCGCCGGCAACAGCGGCAACAGCAGCCGCACCGCCGCATGCAGCCGCGCGAACTCCTCATCCCCCTGGAACGGCAGGTTGATGTGCATGCTCTGCAGGTTGGCCCAGCCGTGGCCGC
>JAEUIG010000210.1 GCA_016795125.1 Planctomycetaceae bacterium
CTTATCCCCGACGATGGGGTTGGATCAAAAAAGAGTTCACGAAGCAGTGGTTACAGCTCGGCGGAGCAGAACAGGACGTCACGGCAGGGAGGATGCGGGACGGTCGTCGCGGCGTCTGGCAACCAAAATACTGGGAGCACACGATCGAAGACGATGACGACTTCGAGAAGCACTTCGATTACTTGCATTACAACCCGTTAAAGCACGGGTATGTGCGTTGCCCGCACGAGTGGCCGTGGACGAGCTTTCACCGGTGGGTTGAGGCGGGTGTTTACGAACGGCAATGGGCGTGCGGGAGCAATTCTCTCATGGATCGGTATTTCGCAGGGATCGACGCGACCGTCGGTGAATAGTGCCGGCGCTTCGAAATTCGCGTAGGGCCGGCTATGCCGGCCTCATTATTCCGGTGCGACTTCAGAAAAGGCCGACACAGCCGGCCCTACGCTACGCCGGAATTTGCGCTCGAACCTGTCCGATGAGCGGCCTGTCGTTGGTCGAGGAGGAGCCTCAATTGCCAGCCGGAGAGCACGGCATTCTCTTGCCTCCGAAGATCTACCTAGATACGAACCACCTGGTCAACATCACCAAGGCCAGGCGGTGTGCGTCCACCGGTGCCTATTCGATCCTTGACAGGTATCTGCGAAGTGGCTGCGTCGGCATCATCTTCAGTCCGGCAGCGGCACTCGACTGGGTCGACGGTAAGGCGACCGTCGAAACGGCAATGGAGTTGGCGGAAGTGGTGGACTCCGCTCGGCTTCAGTACGAGATTGAAATGGACTCGTTCGTCTTCCTGCATGAGATCCAGGCGGAGCTTCGCAGGATCGAACCCAGCATACGGCTGCCGGACTTCGATGTCTTTTTCGTGCGAGACATCACAAAGGCGGCTCGCAGGGCACTTCCTGTTCTCAAGAACAATGTGCCGGGCTTTTTTGAGCCGGGAGAACTCCTTCACCCCGATGTCGAACTGCCCCACGACATAGAAATTGCCACTGCCGCGGAACACGTCGAGCGTGCCTATATCTGCAAGACCGAAAGACCAGCTGTGTACCAGGAGCGAGTGGATGGGCATAAAGCGGCGTATTGTCACGACATTGACACACTTGCAGGGAGGCACAAGAAGGACTTTGCTTCAGCCGAAAATCTCGGCTGGGTAAAGCGGTTTGTCCGCGCCGACCGGGTCGTTGCTGCACTGAATCCCGGCCTTCCTGTTGACGAACTCCTTGCACGGGGCGACGTTACGAGGTGTCCAGCGGTGAATCTCTTTCTGGATGCGCACTTGCAACGGATAAGAGCCGGGCACGCTGTTCAAGACAACGACGTGGACGATTGGATGATTGTGCATATCGTCCCGTACGCAGACGTGGTGCTGACCGAGCGAAGCCTGGCGCACTTCATTCGAAGTGCCGATCAAACGCTCGAAGCGAGAGTAACGCACGACCCAGAGAGGGCTATCGAACTCGATCAGTCACTTCTAGGGGCACAAGCGACGTAGGGCCGGCTGTGCCGGCCGTCGAACGGTTTTGTGATTCATGGAAGAAGGCCGGCACAGCCGGCCCTACGTCGCTCGGCAATCGGTGCGGCGGCCGCACCCTACGCGTCTTGTCGTCCACACGCCACGTTGGAGTCTGACTCCAGCCGCTCGCCGTCGCTGCGCGACCCCCGGTTCAGAGAACCGGGGCCACCCTGCGTCTCGGCGTGTCATCGGGACATCGTACGGGTACGATCTCGTAGCTGCCGTCGTCCTGTGGATTATCAGGCGGGCAACGGACTTTGCGGACCAGACCGCCCGCCGAAATCTCCGGAACAGAATCATGACGCGTCTGCTGATCGCCGTTGGCCTGCTGACCATGGTGGCGGGCCTTGGGGGCGCTGTTTATGGGGTGTGGACGATCTGGCAACAGCATCATTCAATTACGTCGGCGCAGCCGGTTGCGGCCAGCGTGGTCGGACATGAGACGCAGGAACTCAAGGCGTCGGGGTTCGTCGCCAAGGTTCCTCTCGTCCGCTACCAGTACACGGTGAATCAACAACCCTACACGTCGCAGACGGTGACTCCCGCCGAGTTCATGCTGCCCGACGCCTGGGCGGAGAGCGTCTTCCAGCAGTTCCCGGTCGGTGCGCGCATCACGGCCCACTACGATCCCAACGATCCGGGGAAGGCGTTCCTGATCGCGAAGTACTCCATCTATCCGTATCTGCCGCTGCTCGTTTCGCTGGTCATCGCCGCCCTGGGGCTGGGGGTCGTCTGCGAGCAGTTGATGAACCGTGACGCGGC
Organism: Planctomycetaceae bacterium; assembly: GCA_016795125.1. Lineage (GTDB taxonomy): Bacteria > Planctomycetota > Planctomycetia > Planctomycetales > Planctomycetaceae > JAEUIG01. The sequence continues at coordinate 2,276 of JAEUIG010000210.1, forward strand.
CGTGATGACACCGACGACTTCGGGGGCCTTTGCCCTGGGCGCGAGACAGCATCATCTGACGCGCGCCCGCGTGCTGGCGATCGTCGGCGTCGTCGGATTGCTGTGCGGTGCGCCGGCCATCCTGCATCACGTGAGCGTCAGCACCACGCCCCACGAACGGATGGGGTTCCTGATGGAAGGCGCATTTGCAATCGCGGTACTGACCGTGCTGGTCAAGTCCATGCTGCAATTCCGGGAAGGATCGGGATTTGGAACTCCGGCCGTCACCGTCGATCGCCCCCCCGCAATCGGCCAGCCGGTGCAGTTCCGCCTGTCGATCCCGACCCGGTTCACGGGAACGATCGCCCTCAAGGCCAGATTGAAGTGCGAAGCGCAGGACACGAAGTTCTTCAATATCTCCGAAGAGAAACCCAACACAGTGCTCGTCAACCAGACACTGCTGGCGTTGCCGTCGGAACTGGTGACCAGCGACGACCCGCTGACGAGAACAGTCAATGTGACCATTCCCGCCGACGCTCCGCCGTCGACGCCCGTGGATTCGCCGGAACGAATTCGAACGGTCTGGAGCCTGGTCGTGACGGCCGAACGGAATGTGGGACAGCAGGCGACGACGGAATACATCCTGCCGGTGGTGAATGCCGGATCCTGAGTGCCGCGGGTGGCCCCGGTTCTCGAACCGGTGCGGCGGCAGCCGCAAGTAGGGTAGGGTGCGTATTGACGCACCGCGCGGTTCGACGATCGGTGCGGTG
>JAEUIG010000271.1 GCA_016795125.1 Planctomycetaceae bacterium
GCGTTCGAACAGGACACCGCGCTGGGCGAGTTCGTCGAGCGCCGGTGTCTTCGCGTCCGGGCTGCCATAGCAGCCGACGTGATCGGCGCGGGTGGAACCGAGCGTGACCACAATCACGTTCCAGTTCGGACCGCGCAGATGCGTGTACCAGTACCAGGCGCCGCCCGCCAGGAACGCCAGAATGAGAATGCCGACGGTGAACTTCCGACCCACTGCCGCCCCCCGGAAAATGAGTGAGATCAATCAGGAAAACGGCATCATACGACATCCGCGGACGGCCTGCCCGCGTCGCTGGGGCAGATTCACCGCAGAGTTCGCGGAGGAGCGCAGAGTCAGTGACGGCCTCGCCGTCCGCAGTGTTCTGCGACACTGGCCGGGGTGACCCGTTGCGCCGCACACGTCAGCGAGTTGGCCGCGAGCTGCCTGCTGATGGTTGATGGCTGACGGCTCTACCCGGAACCGGTCACAACGGAGTTGTCGATTGTGCCGCGAGCGCCGGTCCGGACTTGCCGGTCGTGACGCGCCGGGCGGGGTTGCTCGAAATGCCCGCCGCTCCTGTCGATACGATCAGCATGCGAGACACGACCGCACTGCCGACCGATCAGCAGGAGCTGATCTGTATTCTGACGGCCTACCAGGCGGCTCAGCGTGCGCAACCGGGGGCGGCCGCCAATCTGCCGCTCTCTCCGCAAGTCGCCGGCGTGGACAATCCTGACGCCGAAGCGAACCCCGAAGCCGAAGAGGAAACCGGCTGGATTCCGCGGGTGCGGGAGCTGCCGGGAATCGCGGCGGAACGCCTCGCCCCGCTGCATGGCCAGCTAATCGCGCACGGCCTGCTCAAATTCAACCTGCTGGGACGCTCGCAGGGAGTCGGCTACCGGGTGACCGGGGAAGGGCGTGATCTGCTGGCGCGGTTCGGGGCGGCGTGCTCTTAGCGACGCATCGAAGATGCGTGGCCAACTCTGGACGCTCGCGTTTTAGCCGCCGACCACCGCTGCGTCCGGGGCGAGCACGTAGATCTCGACGCGGCGGTTCTTCTGGCGATTCGAATCGTTCGAGTTCGGCGCGACCGGCTGGTACATGCTGTAGCCGGCGACGCCCATCCGGTTCTCGGCCATGCCGTGTCCTGCCAGTGCGTGAATCACGGCCGTACCGCGGTGTGCCGACAGCTCCCAGTTGGATTCGTGCTTCGCCTTGGTGCTGGCCTTCTTGATCGGCACGTCGTCGGTATGACCCGTCACGAGGATGTTGAACTGCTGGGCTTCCGCCGAGTTCATGATACTGGCGAATTCCTTGAGCAGATCCTGGGCTTCCGGCCGGATTTCGTCGCTGCCGAGAGCGAACAGCAGGTCGGTGTTGAACTTGCTGACGCCGGTTTCCGGGTCGAACTCGAACTCCGGATAGCGTTCGGCCAGCTCGCGGAACCGGGCGGTGGCCCCGCCAGGCAGCGGATTGCTCGACGTCGCCAGCAGGTGCTTGTACCGGTCGTGGAGCGCCGCGCGTTCGGCGTTGAGGTTGTTCAATCGCTGGTTGGCGATGGCGAGCTGCTGCTCCATGCCTGCCTTTTCCGAGGCGAGCTGGTTGACGCGGCCAGCCAGGAACTGCTGGTTCCGCGACATCTGCATGGACCGCGCCTGCGACATCCGCATTTGCGTGTCGGACATGACATAGCAGCCGCTGGACAACATGAAACCCGTCAACGCGGCCAGCGACACCAGGGAACGCACAGTCATGGATTGCTCCCGAAGCCGTATTGGCTTCTGTGGCATTGCGTCAGGCGCATCGGTTCCCTGCACCGGGGTCGGCGCGCACGCTGAGCGCACGACGAACGGAGCGGGGGACCGCGAGACCTGACCGAAATCAGTACGAGGGAAAGTGAGGGAGGGGTGACAGTCACCGGTGCCTGAGAGGGGCAACCGGCAAATGTCGCCGGGGGTTATAGCGGCGGCATTTGCCCCGCTCCAGACGGACTTGAGCCAAAATCCCGGACTCGGCAGAACCTGCCGGACGGGAGGCGAGGGCTGAGGGAGGAGGGCCAAGGGGCAAGGAGAAGATTGTCACAAGTTGTTGACAGGAGGGGTGATGAGGCAGCCCGGTTGTTGCGATTCTCCGCGTTGCCAGGCGAAATGCCGCCGATTCGCGTTGGTCGAAATGGCCGGATACACTGAAGGGAGACCTGCACCCACGCGCTGCCGGGCCAAGCCCGGCGGCTTGTGACTCGCTCACATGCCTACGTCCTCACTTCCGCCTCGCGACGACTTCTCCTGGCAGTTGCCGGCCGAGGCGATCACCGTTCGCATCCGGTGGTTCGGGCTGTGCGTCGGCTATCTGCTGGTCAATGTTGTCGGCCGGCAGGAAACGCAGGCGGAGCTCAACGCCATTCTCACGCTCGGCGCCTGCTACGCGCTTGTTGACACGATCTGGGGATTGCGCGGCAAGGTTTTCCTGAACCGGGCGCCGCTGTTCATCTCGCTGATGGAAGCGGTGTTCATCGGCCTGTTGTGCTACTTCGACCACGGCCTCGACAGCCTGTTCCGGTTCTATTACTTCCTGTCGCTGCTGGTATGCGCGATTCGCTACACGCCGCGCGTCACGTATGCAACGTTCGCGCTGCATGCCCTGAGCTTCACGATCCTCGCCGCCGGGCAGGGGTTCGATGCCCCCGAAGCGGTCAAGTCGTGGCTGCTCATGGTGACGTTCATGGGCTGGGTGACGTGGGCCAGCACGGCGCTCGTGACCCTGCTCAAGGCGGCCAGCAACCGGTTATCGCAGCTCAACGACGAACTGCGCCGCAACCAGGAACTGCTGGAAGAACGGATCGAACATCGCACCCGCGAGCTGCGCGAGTCGCAGGCGCTGCTGGTTCAACAGGAAAAGCAGGCGGCGTTCGGCTTGCTGGCAGCAGGAATTGCGCACGAAGTGGGCAATCCGCTGGCGGCGATCAGTTCGCTGGTGCAGTTGATGAACCGCCGCGAACTGGACGACTACATGCACGAACGGCTCGGCATGATCGACGAGCAGCTGCGGCGGATCCAGCGAACGTTGCGGGAACTGGTCGATTTCTCCCGTCCGGCCAGCAAAGACGTGACCCACTGCGACATCCACGAGATCGTGCAGTCGGCCCTGAACGTCGCAAAATACTACAAGCGGAAGAAGGGGAAACAGGTCAAGACGCAATTTGCGGACAACCTGCCGCGGGTGGATGTCATCCGCGACCAGATGGTGCAGGTGTTCCTCAACCTGGTGCTGAATGCGCTGGATGCGACCGAGGAAGGGGGATCGATTCAGATCGTCAGCCGACGGATCGGAGGCGGCATCGAACTGGAGGTTGTGGACGATGGACACGGCATTCCGCCCGAACAACAGTTGATGCTGTTCGAGCCATATTTCACGACCAAGCCGACGGGGACCGGGCTGGGACTCTTCGTGTGCCGGAACATGATGGAGGCGATCGGAGGCCGGATCCGGCTGGCGGAATCAACGCCCGCCGGGACGCGGTTCATCGTGTGGGTGCCGGTTCGGGAACCGGCGAGCGACTCGATCGCTATCCGTGCCGAACCTGCGACCCTTCCGGCCACCGCGACCACTGAAAGAACTGCTCTGCCGCTGGCCCCATGATTGCTCGTTGTTTTTTTCGCACAATTGCGGTTCCGCACACGGAGAGAATGGGGAGAGTGACAAGAGTGCGAGAAACTATGTGACACTCCCTCCACTTCGCACCTTTGCTACTGTTCACTCTGTTCGTGCTGCCATCCCCCTGTGACAACCACACTCACCCCGCCGACCGTCGACAAATCGGGCGAACGTGTTCGCCGGATGTTTGGCGAGATTGCGCCGCGCTACGACTTGCTGAACCACCTGCTGTCCGGGGGCGTCGACGTCTACTGGCGGTGGCGGACGGTGAGGGCGGCGCGTCCGCAGGGGGATGAGCCGATTCTGGACGTCTGCACCGGCACCGGCGACCTGGCGCTGGCCTACAGCCGGGCCGCACAGGGAGGCGCCGTCGTGGGCGCCGATTTCACGCACGAAATGCTGGTGCGGGCGGACGCCAAGCAGCGGT
>JAEUIG010000302.1 GCA_016795125.1 Planctomycetaceae bacterium
CTCGATGAGCATGCCGACGAAGCGCTCCATCGAGCCGAACGGAGCGCGGTGGATCATCACCGGGCGATGGGTGGCGTTGTCGCGGCCGACGTATTCGAGGGCAAAGCGTTCGGGGAGGTTGTAGTCCAGCTGCACAGTGCCGAGCTGCCACTCGCGGCCCAGCGAGTCGCGGACCATGAAGTCGGTCTTCGGTCCGTAGAACGCCGCTTCCCCTTCACGCTCGGTGAACGCGAGACCGGACGCTTCGAGCACGCGGCGTAAAGTCGACTCCGCACGCTCCCAGACCTCCGGTGCGCCGACGTACTTGTCGCTGTTCGGATCGCGCTTCGAGAGCTGAATCCGGAAATCGTCCAGTCCCACGCTGGCAAGCACGAACTTCACCAGTTCGAACGTGGTGCGAAACTCCTCTTCCACCTGATCGGCGGTGCAGAACAGGTGGGCATCGTCCTGGGTGAGGCCGCGGACGCGCAGCATGCCGTTCAGCTCGCCCGACTGCTCGTGCCGATAGACGGTGCCGAACTCGGCCAGCCGGACGGGAAGGTCCTTGTAACTGCGCGGCTGCGCCTTGTAGATCTGGATGTGGTGCGGGCAGTTCATCGGCTTGAGCAGGTACCTTTCGTGGTTCTGCTCCCACTTGACCAGCGCCGCCAGTCGCGCTTCGTACGGCGATGAGGCCAGGTAATCGCCCAGTTCAGCCCCGAGATCACTCGCGGCGGCAAGGAAATCCTGCTCGGTCTTGGCGGTGAGCCGACCGTCCCTCAGGCGATCCTTCCACGCATCCACAAGCTGTCCGGCCGGGTGCCCGTACATCGGCGGGTACTGGGCGTCGCGGTAATACGGGAAGTGCCCGCTGATCTCATACAGACCGACATGCGCGACGTGCGGCGAGTAAACCGGGCTGTAGCCGCGCCTTAGCAGTTCGTGCTTGATGAACTCTTCGAGCAGGTTGCGGACGGTCGCCCCCTTCGGCATCCACAGGCAGAGCCCCTGGCCGACGTCGTTGGCAATGGTAAACAGGTGATGCTGCTTGCCCAGCACGCGATGGTCGCGCCGCTTCGCTTCCTCGATCTGGTCGAGATGTGCCTGCATGTCCTTCTTGTCGAAGAACGCGGTCCCGTACAACCGCTGCAATTGCTTGTTCTTGGCGTCCCCCTTCCAGTACGACCCGGCCACGCTGGTCAGCTTGAAGGCCTTGATGCGTCCGGCGTCGGGGATATGCGGTCCGCGGCACAGGTCGATGAACTCCCCCTGCCGGTAGAAGCTGAGGGTCGGATGCTCGGCGAGACCGGTCCCGATGTGCTCGGCCTTCAGTTCCTGGCGCAGGTCCTGGACGAGTTTGAGGGCGTCGGCACGCGGCAGGATGGAGCGTTCGAACGGCTCAGCCTCGGAGACGATCGCCGCCATCTCTGCTTCGATGCGCGGGAAGTCTTCTTCGCTGATCTTCTGCTGGAGATCGAAGTCGTAGTAGTAGCCGTTGCCGGTGGTGGGACCGAAGGCCAGTCCGACGCCGTCGTACAGCCGCATCACGGCGCGGGCCATGATGTGCGCGCACGAGTGGCGAAGGACGCCTAGAGACTCGGGGTCACGGTTGGTGAGCAGCTTGACCGGGACCGGGTCGGACTGCGACAGCTCGTCGAGTGGGCGGGTTGCATCGGCGATCGCGCCGTCGACCTGGGCAGCGATAGTGGCCGAGGCGAGTCGTTCGGAGATGCTGCGGGCGACATCGAGGGCCGAAGCGCCGGCAGGAAAGTCTTTGACGGAACCGTCAGGAAGTTGAACGCGCATGGGATGAGGGTGTCGGGTGAGCGGTGATTAATGGACTCGTAGCCGGTCAGCGGGCACAAAGTCGGCGAGCGACATTCGCTTGCGGTTTCGCGCCATTTGACGCGTTGGAGTGCGACAGCGGGGTTGCACGAGAGGTTCGCCCGGTCCGGCCGCCGGTACGAGGGGCGGCTGTTGCGGTCGCAGGCGTATTGGTGTGGTTTTAGAGAGTTAGGAGTGGAGTGTCGAGAGCGGAGAGTTTAGCGGAGAGCCGCAGGCGACCGCTCGACGAGAAGTTAGCGATGCATCGAAGATGCATGGGCAAACGGGAGACCTGCGGTCGGCGCGAGCGGCACGGTCGGAGACCGGCCGCAACGTGATTGGGAGACCGGCCGCAACGTGGGCCGACCTGGTGCAATCGGTTGCGGCGTTCAATGCGGGAGGGTTACAAGAGGAATTGGACATTCATTCTCGTTGTGAACTGCAAAGGGACTCACTGTGTACCCCTCACCCCGGCCCTCTCCCCCGATTGGCACTGCCTGCAAGATTCGAGCTTCTCGCGGGGGAGAGGGAGTGACGCTCGCTGCGCTCGCTGGTTGCTGGCTGATGATCGGTTGCATGGGCGCGTCGGTGTTCGGTCAGTCCGGCCCGGTCGTGGCTGTCGAAGACAGCGAAGACCTGCTCTTCACACCGCCGGGATTCGACACGGCCGGATTCCCGAAATGGGCCGACGGCGACGGCACGGCGACGCTGGAGATCAACGTTCGCGACGCACGCAGCGACGCTCCGCTGCATTGCCGCATGAATGTCCTCGGTCCCGACGGCAATTTCTACCAGCCGGCGCAGAATCATCTCACGCAGTACGCCCTCACCGGCGACTGGCCGAAACAGGGGGAGTGGGGCAATCGCAAAGGCAAAGCGCCGTTCCGGTACTTCGGGCGATTCTTCTATTCCACGGGCCAGACGACCGTCCGCGTGCCGGCGGGGTCGATGCGTGTGGAAGTGTGGCGGGGATACGATTACCGGCCGGCGACTTTGCTGACGACCGTGAAGGCCGGCGAGGCGCGGACGATCAACATCGACCTGGAGCAGCAGCTGCCGCCAGAGTCGCACGGATACTACTCCGGCGATGCGCACGTGCACGTCCCGCGGACCAGCGACGCGGACGACGACACGATCTTCGATCTCGTGCAGGCGGAGGACATCCGCTACACGTCCCTGCTGGCGTACAACGAGCCGGCCGGGCCGTACGCGGGATTCATGGACCGGCTCGATTCGCCGCAGCGGCGCGGAATTGGCAGGGAGTCAATCGTCACACGTGGCGATTTCCATCTGCTGTCGGGACAGGAATACCGGACCGGAACGTACGGCCATCTCAACCTGTTCCTGCGGGATGACATCGTCTTTCCGGGCCAGGACTTCGATGCGAACAACTGGCCGCTGTATGGCGACGTCGGCCGCGACACCATCACGAACGGCGGCTACGCAATCTATGCGCATGGCGGATACGCGCAGGCAATCTATGCCGACGCCGTGCAGGGGAACGTCAATGCGGTCGAGCTGCTGCAGTTCGGTGTGTACCGCGGGATCGGACTCGTCGACTGGTACAACCTGCTGAATTGCGGCTACCGCTTCCCGTGCGTGGGGGCGAGCGACTGGCCGGCGTGCCGCAAGCTGGGGGACTGCGTCACCTACGTGCAACTTGGCCAGGACAAATCGTTCTCGGAATGGCTCAAAGGAGCGGCGGAAGGGCGCAGCTTCGCGACGACCGGGCCGATCCTGCTGCTGGAGGTAAATGGGAGAAAGCCGGGCGATACGGTTTCCGGCGACGCGCCGATAACGGTCACGGCGCAGGTGCGTGCGAATTCGCTCGTTGCGCCGATCACCAATGTGCAGCTCATCGTGAACGGGACGGTCGCCCACGAGCAGGTCGTATCGCCGACGACCGGCGAGTGGATCGAACTGGAACTGCCCGTCGAAGTGAACGAGTCGTCCTGGCTCGCGGCTCGCGCCTTCTCACTGTCGCCCGGCGGAGCGGCCGATGCCGAGTCGCATACGAATCCCGTCTACGTCTGCCTCAACGGCAAGGCGCCGTACCACCGCGCGTCGCTGGACGCCATCGTCGGGCAGATCGACAAGCAGCTTGACCTGCACTCGAAACGGCAGTTTCCCGAACAGGCCCGCGTGCTTGCGTATTTCCAGCGCTCGCGTGACCTGCTCCTCGAAGTCCGCGCCAACGATGGGCTGCCGGCAGATCCCCATGTCGCCGCCGCCCGGCCGCTCGAAGAACGCCTCGAAGGAGACGGCAGCCTCGAAGTCTCGGACGACGAACTCGCGGAGTTCCTGAAGCCCGTGCCGCCGAAGGAACCGGCCGAAGCGCTCGAGACGTTCGAAATGCTCGACGGCTTCGAAATGCAGTTCGTCGCCGCGGAACCGCTGGTCGTCGATCCGGTGGCCGGCGCGTTTGACGAGAACGGCAATCTCTACGTCTGCGAGTTGCGGGATTACCCGTTCAAGCCGGCCGAAGGCGGCACGCCCATCGGCACGGTCCGCGTCCTCCGCGATGTCGACGGCGACGGGACGTTCGACGAGTCGCACCTGTTTGCCGAAAACCTGCTGTGGGCGGCCGGAATCCAGCCGTGGAAAGGGGGGGTGTTCGTCACTGCGCCGCCGGACATCTGGTACATGAAGGACACCAACGGTGATTTCGTCGCCGACGAGAAGACGAAGGTCTACACCGGCTTCGGCACCGGCAATCAGCAGGCGATGCTGAACAACCTCACCCTCGGACTCGACTTCAAGGTCTACGGCTCAACGGCCGGCAATGGCGGCGAGGTGACGACGCTCGCGAAACCGCGAGCGTTGCCGGTGTCTGTGACCGGACATGATTTTCGATTTGACCCTGTCAGCGGAGAATTCGAGTCCATCACCGGGACGGTGCAGTTCGGCAACACGTTCGACGACTGGGGGAACCGCTTTCTCTGCAGCGAGTCGCAGCCGCTGCGGCATGCTGTGCTGCCACAGGAGTACCTGGAGCGGAATCCTTACGTGCCGGTGTCCGACCCGATTCAGAACATTGCTCCCGGGCCGGTGCCCTGTTTTCGGATCAGCCCGATCGAACGGTGGCGGCACATCCGCAGCAGCCGTCGCGTCGCATCGGCGTCTCGTGCTGCGACGGCGGCCGGGGCGAGCCATCACGTCATCGACGCAGCTGCAGGCGTCACCGTCTACCGTGGCGGAGCCTATCCGCCGGAGTTCTACGGCAATGTGTTCATCGGCGACGGCCAGAACAACCTGGTGCACCGCCGCCGCCTCGTCCCGGACGGGGTGACGTTCACGTCCGAGCGCGTCGACGTGGGTACCGAGTTCTGCCGGTCGTCGGACATCTGGTTTCGGCCGGTGAATTTCATCAATGCGCCGGACGGGACGCTCTACTGCCTCGATTTGAGTCGCGAAGTGCTGGAGGCGATTCACATTCCGCTGGACGTGGTGAGGCATCTCGATCTCGCCAGCGGACGGGATCGCGGACGCATCTATCGGATGGCGCCCGCAGGGTTCCAATCGCCGCCCCCGCCAAAGCTGGGTTCCGCGTCGACTGCGGAACTCGTCGCGGCCCTCGAAAGCCCGCACGGCTGGTGGCAGGACACGGCGCAGCGGTTGTTGTACGAGCGGCAGGACACCAGCGCCGCGCCGCAGCTGAAGGAACTGCTGCTGTCGAGCGACCGTCCGCAGGCGCGGCTGCGGGCGCTCTGCCTGTTGCAGGGACTCGGAATTCTGGAAGAGTCCGGATTGTCGGTCGGGCTGCACGATCCGCATCCGGCAGTCCGTGCGCATGCCATCCGCCTGTCTGAAAGGCGGCTCGATCAGCATGAGGGGCTCCTGGTACGCGTGCTGGAACTCGCCGAGGACACAGAGCCGACGGTCCGCTTTCAGGTCGCACTCTCGCTGGGTGAATCGCGCGATGAGAATGCCGCGGCGATGCTGGCAGATCTGCTGCGGGCGGAGACCGGCGATCCGTGGATGCGCAGCGCAATCCTGAGTTCGCTGTCCGGGCCGGCGGTGCATGTCTTTGAGGAGCTCATCGACGACGACGCGTTCGCCGGTTCCGATACCGGCCGCACTATGCTGCGACAACTGGTCGAGATGGTCGGAGCGAGACATGCGCCCGAGGAGGTCCGCACCGTGCTGGAGGTGATCGCGACGAATGGAGGGACGACCGATCGTCAGCGCGAACTGCTGCTGGCGCTGGGCCGCGGGCTGGGCCAGTCCGGGCATGTGCTGGCCGTCGAGGACGGCGCCGCCCCTGCCGGCGCGCGGCTGTTGAACGAGACGCAGGCCGCCATGAACGCGACGGCCGCCGATGCGAACGCCGGCGATGCCGCGCGCATTGCGGCGATCGACTTCCTGGGCTGCGTGCCGCTCGACCTGTCGCGCGACGTGCTCGCCGAACTGGTGCATCCGCACGAACCGCCCGCCGTGCAGATCGCCGCCGTACGTGCGCTTGCCGGTTCCAATTCCCCGGAAGTACTGACACTCCTGCTCGAGCGCTGGCCGCAGACTCCCCCCGACGTCAGGACCGAAGTTATCGGCGCAATGCTGGCTCGCGACGAGCGCTGCCGGGAGTTCCTGGAAGCGATGCGGGACGATCCGCAGCAGGTCGTGGCGCAGATCAGCGGCACCCAGCGGCAACTGCTGCTGGCGCATCGCGACGCGGAAATCCGCGGCCTGGCCGAGGAAGTGTTTGCGACGGCAACCGACGCGGCCCGCAGCGCGATCGTCGCCGCGTACCGGCCGGCACTGGCAACACCCGGCGATGCAGAACGCGGCCAGGCCGTGTTCGTGAAGAACTGCGCGGTGTGCCACAGGCTGGGCGACATTGGAACAGCGGTCGGGCCAAACCTGACCGCGTCGCAGGACCGTGCCCCGGACGCTGTGCTGGCGAACATCCTCGACCCCAACAAGTACGTCGCGCCGAACTACGTGCAGTACGTCGTGCTCGACACTGCCGGCCGGACGCACACCGGTCTGATCGGGTCGCAGTCGGCGACCAGCCTGGCGCTCGTCCGCGAAAAAGGTGAGACGGAAACCATCCTGCGGGCGGACGTGGAAGAACTGCTCTCCACCGGCAAATCGCTCATGCCCGAAGGGCTGGAGAAAGTCATCACGCCGGAAGAGATGGCCGACCTCGTCCGCTTCGTCACCAGCGCGCGCCCCACCGAACCCCAGTCCGATGAGGAAGCCCGCCAGGCCCGAGACTTCGGCACCGACCCCGGCCTCATCGAACCCCCGCGTTGACGGCGCAGCCCGCCCTCACTCGCTCGACACAAAGTCGCAGAGACGCGAAGACGCACAAAGAAGACTCGGCAATTACACAGCAAGACATTTCAAGCCGCGCGTCCACTCGGCTGGCGTCCGAGTACTTTTCTCCTCTGCGCGTCTCCGTGTCTCTGCGGCTTTGTGTCAATATCTTGCCTCGAGGGTCAAACGGCTCCCTACGGCAGCACGAACTCATGCTGTCCGGGGCGGACGGTGAGCACCGGACACGGCGCTTTTCGCACGACGCGTTCGGCCACGCTGCCCATCAGCACATGCGAGAGGCCGCCGCGGCCGTGGCTGCCGATCACGATCAGCCCGATGTCGTGCTCTTTCGCGTAGCGGACGATCTCGACGAACGGAGTGCCCACGACGATCGTCCGCGTCACCTTGTCTGCGGGGCGCCAGTCGGCCGGCGGCATTTTCACCAGTTCACGCTCGGCCCCGGTTCGCAGCCCCGCAAGGTAGTCGTCGCGCTGGTCGATGAACACCGACGCCTCCGGGACGAACGGGTAGTAGTCGTCCACGACGTGCAGCAGGTGCACCTGCGAACCGAACTTGCCGGCCAGGGCGCAGCCGTATTTCAGCGCCTGGTCCCCGTACGGGCTGAAGTCGATCGGGACGAGAATGCTGGGAATCTGGATCATGGGTTTGGTCCTCCACTGGCTTGTGGCACGCTCACATCCGGCGTGTGTTTCACCATCAACACCGGACAGGAGCAGAATACCGACACCTGGAACGTCGCCGACGCCAGGCTCTGCGCCGGGCGCTCGGCATCGACCTGCGGCGATGTCAGCACGACCAGGTCGACCTTCTGCTCGGCGGCGAAACGGACGATTTCTGCCACCCGCTTGCCGATCCAGACGTGGGATTCGACGGCCAGCCCGGCGCGGCTGAACCTCAGGGCGACATCCTGCAGTTCGTGAGCCGCGCGCTTCTCGAGGTCCTCGTAGAACGTGCGCAGCTCCTCATCGTCCGCATCGTCATCGTTGTCCGGTTCGATCCGTTCAACAACGTGGAACAGCGTCGTCCTCGCGCCGCAGCCGGCCGCCATTTCCAGCGCCAACTCCACAGCAGCAATGTTCTTGCTGCTCAGGTCGACGGGAACCAGGATGTGCCGGAATCGCGATTCCATAAACGCGACGCTCCTGACTCAATTCACTCGAGCCGCTTTCCGTAAATCTGACAGGCCGCGCGACTCTGCAGCGGAGAGGTGATCAACGACACTCTTTCTTGACGCTGCGGCTCGGCGGGAGCCTCGCCCTCCCGTCTCTTGTCTCTTGTCTCTCAACTCTCGTCTCTCCTCCTCATTCTACCTACCGCGAAGGCAACTGATACCCTTCCTTTTTCATCTTGATGCGGTACAGGCTTTTTCCAGCCGTGATGTACAACGTCTTTGACTCGGCGCCGCGGCCAAACCCGACGTTCGTCGGCACTTCCGTCGCGACGTAGGCCAGCAGTTCGCCGCTCGGCGAGTACACGTGCACACCCGGCTTGGTGAGGTCTCGCGCGGCGGCGTAGATGTTTCCCTCGCGATCCACAATGAGTCCGTCCGGGCCGTCCTGCGGCGCGTAGTCGACCAGCACTTCGCGGAAGGTGGCCGAACCGTCGGCGGCGAGGTCGTACGCCTGCAGCGCCATGCGGCCCTTCGTCAGCGGCAGGTCCACCGGGTCGCGTTCGATGCCGAACGATCCGTTGTCGTTGCTGACGACATACAGGGTTTTCTGATCGGGAGAGATGGCCACGCCGTTCGGCTTGCCGGCGTTCGTGATGATGCGATGAATGGAGCCATCGGTGTCGATGCGGTAGACCGCCTGCACCGCCTGATCGACCGGCTCGTGCCCGAGGTAGCGGGGGTCGCTGAAGTACACGCGGCCCTTCTCGTCGATCGTGATGTCATTCGGCGAGTTCAGCCGGCGTCCTTCGAATGCGGCGGCGATGATCGTCGTCTTGCCAGTCTGCATGTCGGTCCGCACGACGCGACGCCCGCCGTAATCGGCCCCTTCCGCGGCCAGCAGGCGACCCTCGGCATCGAACTTCAATCCGTTCGACATCCCGCTGGGCGAGCGAAACACCGTCGTCTGTTTCGTTTTCGGATCAAACACCCAGATGTTGCCGGCCTGTATCCCGCCGTTGGCATCGGAGCATTTGTGCGAGAACGTAATGTCGCTGAAGAACATGCGGCCGTCCGGCGCCGCGGCGACCCCTTCGGACAGCGCGCAGCAGCCGTCGAAAAGAAGTTCCAGTTGTGCTCCGTCGGCGACGAACTCCGCCTGCCGTGCTGGCAGATCGGCCGCCGAGGCCGGCAGGGCGGCGCAGACAATTCCAAGCAGCGTAAATGCGACTCTCATGGGGCGAGCATCCAGGAGGGTTATCGGTTGCCAGTTTTCAGTGATCGGTTTTCAGCTAAGGCCATCGCATCCCGCTTGCGGTTTCGCGCTCCTCACCTACGCGCCGCTTTCTCCGCCGCCAGCAGATTCACGGCCGCGTCGCGAATCGCTGGAACGTGCGTTTCGTCCACATCGCTGAGCAGCGGCAGAATTGGGCCGGTCTTGGCGATGCCGGCCAGCGCAACGGCCGCGTGCAGGACGCGGATCGGGTTGATCGAGTTTCGCAGGTCCTCCAGGGGGCGGAAGGTCTCGCGGATCCGGTCGGCCGTCGCATAGTCCCCCGAGCGCAGCGCACGGAGCACGTCCATCGACAGCTTCGGCGCGATGCACACACATCCCGACGTGAACCCGCCCAGGCCGAACGTGCGCAGGTGCGGCACGGCCGGCTGCTCGCCGATGCCGCTGACGATCAGGTCTGCGCCGACGGCATCGACCAGCTTTCGCAGGTAGTCGTCCTGAGCCCAGTGGTCGCGAACGACGGCGTACTTGATGAACGACAGCAACCCGTCATCCGCCAGCTTGCGGACGGCGGCGACGTCGATGTACGCGTCGTGCTTGATGTAGAGCACGGCCGGCTTTCCGTAGCTCTCGACGAACCGCCGCACGCCGGTGGCGATGCCGTCGGAAGTCGTGATTTCCTTCTGCGGCAGCACCATCGCGGTCGGGAACTGGAAGTTCTTAAGAATCCGCGCATGGTCCTGCATCAGTCCGTAGCTGGGACCGACGGAGGGAATCATCAGCGCGCCGGCGGGCGAGATCGACGTGAGCATTTCGAGGAGCGAGGGAAACTCGCCGACCGACACGTGATACAACACGGCGTTCCCGCCGTAGAGCAGCGTGGTCACGCCGCCGGCCACGAGATGCTGCGCGACTTTTGCGTTCTCGGCGGCGTTCAGCGACAGGTCCGAGTTCCGCGCCAGCGGCGGAACGGAAATCACCGAGGCGGAAACGTCTGCGGCCGTGACGGGCGTGGTTTTCATGGTCATTTTCGTAAGTCTGCTGCTACAGCGGTTCCAACGCACACCGCGTGTGATGGCTTCCCGGGCCGCCGAGAGTGAGCGTGTGATATCGGCCGCTCAGCCAGTCGGCGACCTGGTCGGCAAAGTGCGGACTGCCGGGAATGCCCGACTCCGATCCGGCGTCGATCGCGTGCAGGACCCCGTCCGGATCGGACAGATCGGCCACCATGCGATACCCGGCCCCCAGTGCGGCGAGACAGTCGTCTTCCGAACCGGTGTTGCACACCGTGAAGCCATCGCCGCTGACGCCAACCCCGCTGCGATCCAGGAGCAAGCCGAGTTCGCCGACCCCCGACAGGAAATGCCGCTGCGTCAGGACATGCAGCCGGCCCCACGTCCAGGTGTCCATGTCGGGGCCCAGCCGACCGGCGAGCCAGTCGAGCGTCGCGCGCATCGTGTCGATCAGCGCCGTGCTGCGGGATGACTTGAACCAGCCGACCTCATCGCCGGCGAGCATGGCGGTCGCCAGTCCGCCGATCGCCGGCGCGGAGAGCTCCGCCGCCGCCGCCGGCAATCGTTCGTCCACCACGCGGCGACTCCACCGGCTGAAGAACACGTGGAAAATCGCGGGCGCTGCGAGCGCCGCGTCCATGCGCCCATCCCACGCGGCAAACATTTGTCGCGCCGCCTGCAGTGCTGAGTCCGTCGAGTTCTGAAGTTCACGGGCGATGTCCGGCGCGCAAGCGGCGGCGCGCAGCGACAGTACATCCTGCTGCATCCGCATGTTGTCAGCCACTGACAGCTTTGGCGTATCGGAAATGAGCGTGCGAATCCGCAGAGCGCGATGTCCGCTGGCCCATGTCCCGGACAACGGATACGGAAAGTCCTCGGCCGCCACGCGATTATTGGCGGTGGCCATGAATCCCCGCTCGGGATCGGTCGTACTCGGCATCCCCTCATACGGGATTCGTCCCTGCCATTGGTGCGCCGGATTCCAGCCTTCGCGAAAGCCTCGTTCAATCTGGCCGCGCAGCGGCAGCTCGCCGGTCGCGCGATAGCCGATGTGTCCGTCGGCATCGGCAAAGACCAGGCAGAACGTCGGCACGAGCCACCCGCGCACGGCCGCGTGCATCTCGGCGACATCTTTCGCACGGTTGAGCCGCTGCATAGCGGGCAGCCATTCGCAGTATTCGCTTCCCTGCCAGCGCAGCGCGACCGGTCCGAGGTTGCGCGCCGCCGGCGGCAGGATGCCGTTCACGAGGGAACCGTTGCGCGAAGCACGAATCGTCGCGGTGACCGGGTCTGCGTGTTTCACGTGAAACACCTCTTCGCGTACTTGCGGAAGTTCCAGGCGCCCGTCGAACTCGAAGTGGCCCGGGTGATCTGCATCTTCACGTTCGAGGTACAGGTCGCGCACCGAGCAGATGTTGTTGGTGATGCCCCAGGCGCAGCGGCGGTTGCGCCCGACCATGACGGCCGGCATGCCGGCATATGCCATGCCGGCGACATCGAACGAGCCGCCGCGCAGCCGCACCTGGTACCAGCAGGAGACGGCGCCGAAGGCGATGTGCGGATCGCTGGCGAGGATCGGACTCCCCGTCGTCGTCCGCGCTCCGGCGACGACCCAATTGTTGCTGCCGGATCCATCCTCGATGTTCGCCCCCGCCCCCTGCGAGCCGGCAGGCGTCGGTCGCCCGGGCCGGTACGATCCTCGTGGGAGGATCGCCTCGTCGCCGTCTTCCGCCTGCAGGAACGCTCGGTACAGCGGGCCGTCGCCGCCAAGCGCGCGCTTGGCGAGTTCGGGAACGCAGATGACCGGAAATCGTCCGGTCAGGTACCAACGAAACTCGCCGGCAATCACGAGACAGTCCTGCGGCCGCCAGGCTTCGGGGCGATAATCGAGCAGGGCGAACTCGATCGGCAGCCGGTCGCCGGTCGTCTCGATCCAGGCGTTGACTCCATCGGAGAAAGACTGCAGCAGGCCGCGCGTCTCCTCCGGCAACTGCTCCCATTCGCGAGCGGCGATCTGCGGCAGTCCGACGGTCCGTGCGGTCAGGTCGAGTTCCAGTTGCGATCGTCCGATGATTTCCGACAAACGACCCGCGCCGCGGCGCCGGAGGTAATCGAGCTGAAACAGCCGGTCCTGCGCCATCGCGAAGCCGAACCCGCAGTACAGGTCCCGATCGCTGCCGGCGAAGATGTGCGGGATGCCGCGCGCGTCGCGCTCGATCTCCACCGAGGCTGCGATCCGGCAGCGGTGACGGCCGCCGACGGCCGGTACCCGGGCCGCCAGTTCCGACTGCCACCAGGAATTGAACTCGGTCTCCGACATTCCGGCGGCATTGCGGACGGCGGCGATCGGTTCTCCGTTGCCGAGGCGGCACAGCAGTTCCCGCGAATTGGGCGGCATGGCGATTCAGTCGCAACTCAGTGGAGGGTGAGGGCGGCGCTGGTGACCGGCATCATACGCGCATGCCTGGCGAGCCGCGACCGTCCGGGAGCGCAGGGCAGCACCTCCTGGCATCCGTCGCCGCAAGCGTTGACGAACTCCGGTCCTGCACTCGACGCCCGCGCTGAACGACGTTGTTTACACGGATGCACGGGCCGTGCTATATCACGGCTGTGAGACACGGGCGCCGCAGAGTCCGGTGCAACTCTGGCGGCCGCAATATTTTAGGTTGACACTTCGGACGCTGATTGTCGCACCATTCTGCAGGTTACGGCCGACATCTGACCGATGACCCGCAGTCGTGCCGAGTGTGCTGCTGAGAGCGAGGATACTTCATGGACTTCGGAGTGTGGGCGGACCTCGGCTGGGAGGCGTGGCTGACCCTGGGAACGATCTGCGTCATCTTCGGCACGCTGATTCTCACCGAGGCCTCGACCGACATCGTGCTGCTGGGCGCGATCGTCGTCCTCACTGTCGCCGGCGTGTTGTCGCCAAAAGAGGCCCTGGCGGGATTCGCCAGCGAAGGCATTGTCACGATCGCCGTGCTGTACGTCGTGGTCGCCGGACTGGAGGCAACGGGGGGCAATACGATCATCACGGAAAAGTTCCTGAGCCGGCCGAAGTCCGTCACGGGCGCGCTGACCAAGATGATGTTTCCCGTCACGATCGTCAGCGCCTTCATGAACAACACGCCGGTCGTCGCGATGTTCCTGCCGGCCGTCAACGACTGGGCGAAGCAGAATCGCATCGCGGTGTCCAAGCTGATGATTCCGCTGAGCTATGCGGCGGTGCTCAGCGGGACGGTCACCATGATCTCCACGGCGACGAACCTGCTGGTCAACGGCATGCTGCTGAACGCCAAAGGGCACAGCATGCACATGTTCGAGCTGACCTGGGTGGGAGTGCCGATCATGATTGCCGGCGTGCTGTTCGTCGTGGCCTTCAACAAGTGGCTGCTGCCGGACCGTCGTCCGGCGATGGAGCAGTTCGGCGACACGCGGCAGTATTCCGCCGAGATGCTCGTGGACGCAGCGGGACCGCTCGTCGGCCGGACCATCGAGGAGGCCGGACTGCGGCAGCTGCCGAACACGTTCCTCGCAGAAATTGAACGCGAGGGGGAAATCATCCCCAGCGTCGGACCCGAAATGAAGCTGCATGCCGGGGACCGGCTGGTGTTCGTCGGGGTGGTTGGCGCCGTCGTCGACCTGCAGAAGATTCGTGGGCTGCATCCGGCCACCGACCAGATCTTCAAGCTCGACTCGCCGCGCGAGCGCCGCTGCCTGATCGAAGCTGTCGTTTCGCCTCGCTGTCCGATCATCGGCATGACGATCCGCGCCGGGCAGTTCCGCTCGCTGTACAACGCCGTCGTCATTGCCGTGGCCCGCAGCGGCGAACGGATCAACAAGAAGATCGGTGACATCGTCGTCCAGCCCGGCGACACGCTGCTGCTGGAGGCGCATCCCTCCTTTGCCGAGAACCAGCGGAATTCGCACCACTTCTACCTGGTGAGCCGAATCGAGGGCTCGTCGCCGGTGAAATACGACCGGGCCTATATCGCGCTTGGCATTCTGCTGGTGATGATCTGCGTCGCCAGCTTCACGTCGCTGGGCATGCTGAAGGCGGCCATGCTGGCGGCGGGCGCGATGCTGCTGACCCGCTGCTGCACCGGAACGCAGGCGCGGCAGAGCATCGAATGGAAGGTGATTCTGACCGTTGCGGCCGCGTTCGCCCTCGGATCGGCCGTCGAGAACTCGGGGCTGGCGGCCGCGATCGCGCAGTCCGTGACAACCCTGTCCGGCGGCAACCCTATGATCAGCCTGGCAGCGATCTATGGCGGCACGCTGCTGTTGACCGAACTCATTTCGCACAGCGCGGCCGTCTCGCTGTTCTTTCCGATCGCACTCGGAACGGCCAATCGACTGGGAATCGACTACATGCCGTTCGTCGCGGCGGTGACGGTGGCCGGCTCGCTCGGCTTCGCCACGCCGCTGGGGTATCAGACGCACATGATGGTCTACAGTCCCGGCGGATATCGCTTCAAGGACTTTCTGCGGATCGGGATTCCGATGGACATCATCTGCTGGATCATCGCGATGATCACCATTCCGATGGTGCTGCCGCTGGTACCGCGGTGAAGCTGGATCGGCACTCGGCCGCAGTGCACGTCGATTGAAGCGACTCGCGGAGCGAGTGGAGTGAGTCGACTTCGTATGGCGTCACGAAGCTCGCGACTTTGGTGTGCCCCAGTCGATTCACATCGCAGACGCACACACCGTTCGGCCCCCCTCCCCGGCCCTCCCCCCGAAAAGCGGGGGGAGGGAGAAGTCTACTTGCCGTTGACCGGGGGTGTCGCTCCGTTCGCCTGTCGGCGAACTCCGCTCAACCCCCGGCTACGGTCTGCGACCCCGATGGGGTCGGTGCCGCTGCTCATCACCTGTGTGACCTGGCGTGTTGATCCACGCCGCAGTCGACCATTGAGCGAACAGAATTGAGCGCACCCTGCCCTTGAGGGTTGGGGGTGCCGTGAATGGTGTGCTCGGCGGTTGCGCCGCGAGAGTCAATCCGGATTGTCTACGTGCACGGCCTGGGTCCAAAGCCAGTGGAGGCAGTCCTCAAGGCGGATTGGGACGACGCACTGCTTGGCGTTCCTGGTCACGTTCGGACACGAATGGCGTACTGGGCGGACTTGCTGCATGACTGCAGCGCAAGGTCGCGCCCGCTCGATGCGACGCAACAGACAATTCCCCGCTGCAGGCTCGACCGGAGATGGACCGCCGCAATCTCTCAACGGGTTGACGAGCGGTTGCGACGCCTCGTCACCCGGATGATCGTGCGGCGGTTGCTCCCGGATATCGCGGCCTATTTCTTCGACCCCGGCGTTCGTGACGCGATCCAGTCACGCCTGCTGACGGCGCTACTCGCCCATTCAGGACCGCTGATCGTTGTTGCCCATAGCATGGGGACGATGATCGCCTACGACGTGCTGCACGCGCTGGGAGATGCGGTCGATGTTCGGCTGTGGGTGACGCTGGGATCGCCGCTCGGCATTGCGGCCGTGCAGGATCATCTGGCACGGCCGTTGGCAGTGCCGGGCGGAGTCCGCGCGTGGCGAAACTTTGCGGACCGGCTCGACCCGGTGGCGCTGGACCGCACGCTGAGCAGCGAGTTTGCACCGGCCGGGTTCATCCGGGATGCATGGATCGTCAATCCGTCCGGACTCGATCCGGAGGGATTTAATCCGCACTCAGGGACAGGTTACCTGTCGCACCCGGCAGTGCGCAGCGCCGTGCGGGCGGCGATTGCTTCGTCAGGACGTTGACACAAAGTCACAGCCGTAGGGTGCGTCTTGACGCACCGCAGCGCGATTGGGTGCGGTGCGGCGAGCCGCACCCTACCGCTACTTACGGTCGCGGCTCGTTGAGGCTATTCGGCGGCGGTTTCCGGCGCGGGGCGGTCTGCGATCTGGATTTTTTGCTCGTCGGAGTTGGCCTTCAGTTCCGGGGCGTACATGGCCCAGGCGCGAGTCGGCAGGGCGCTGAATTGGCCCGGCGCTTCGGCGTAGAGCCGGTAGCTCACGCTGTGCTTGCCGCGGGCGAGCTGCCGCAGAAAGAACGCGACCTTTTCGTCGCGGAACTCGACGTAGGCGCCGAGGCCGCCGGCGGTGTAGCCGCTCTGCGTTTCGACCGGCTCGAAGCCGGCCGCCTTCATGTCCTCGAAGATCACGTACTCGTAGTCGTTCTTGGAATCGATCTCCAGCTCGATCTCGACGAGATCGCCGCTGGTGACAGCCTCCAGATTGGCCAGTTCGACGCGGTCGTACTTCAGGACCTCCTGGTCGATCGCCTGTCCCAGCGCCCCCTGGCTCAGTGCCTGCGCGTCCTCGCGCTGGACAAGCTTGTAGAACTTGCGGCCGACCTTGATTTCTAGGCCGGCGGCGGTGATGGGGTCTTCGAGCGTGAAGTTGGTGAGGTAGGCGTTGTAGTAGAGAGGGCTAAGGGCTAAGGGTCCAGGGTCCAGGGTCTTGTCGCCGACTTCACTTCCCTGCACCCTAGACTCTAGACCCTGGACCAGCGACGAGCGGCGGAGTTCGATCGTGTGTTCACCCGAAGTGAGGGCTGCGCCTTCGATGATGAACGAGTTGTCGTAGGTGAAGAGCACTTCCTTCGTGATTTCGACCGTCTGTTTCACTTCGCCGTCGATGACGACTTCGACGAGCATGTTCGGCTCGGCTTCGCCGCTGGCGACGAGGTAGTCGGCAAGCGCCTCGATGACGACGGCCGTGTCGCGCGTGCTGTTCCAGTAGGTGGCGTGGCGGCGGTTGTTGAGCAGGTATTTCACCAGCCCGGCGCATTGCGGGTCCTGCGGGTTAGTGGCCGTCAGCAGCTTGAGGTAATAGGCGTTGGCCTCGATGACGTCGCCGTACCAGTACCACCAGTAGGAACCGTGGTTCGGCAGATCAATGTAGGTGGTCTGGTTTTCGTCGTCGGTCTTCACGAACTGGCTGATGTTGCGGATGACCATATCCCGCTGGTCGTTCGCGCCGATCTTGTGGAGCGCGAGGCCGAACATGGCCTGCGAGTACAGCGACAGCTTCGAGCGGTCACGGTAGAGGAACTTCTGCATCTCGGTGTCGGTCGCGCCCGCATGACCGGAGTCGATGAGCACCATGTAGACGAGGGCGTCGAGATCGTTGGCCTGCGTGCGGTACTGCTCGCCGGGTTTCGCCTCGCGTTTCTTTTCGGCGATTTCTTCGCCGATTCTCAGCAGGCGGACCTGTTCGTTCTGGTAGGCCACGAGCCACGCCACGCCGCGGGGCAGCACGTCGGGCAGCAGGGCGACGCCGTTGGCTGCGGCGATCTGCAGGCCGTGGACGACGACGGCCGTCGTATGCGGGTAGCTGTGCTCACCCCAGCCGCTGAACCAGCCCCAGCCGCCGTCGGAGAGCTGCATGGCGGCCAGGTCGCGGACGCCGACCTTGACCATCAGCTCGACTTCGGCATCATCGAAAACCGGATTCCAATCCTTCCCGTGAGCGGATTTGGTCAGCCGCTCCCAGTCGGCCGCGCGCTGCTGATCGTCGCCGATCTCCTGCGCATTGAGATTGGTCCGCTTCTCCTTGATCGCGGCCAGGTCGAGATTCATCCGCTTGAGGATGTTCTGCGTAATAACCGTCGGCAGGAACCGGTTGAGGGTCTGCTCGGTGCAGCCGTAGGGGTAATCGGCGAGGTACGGCAACGCGTCGACCATTGCGCCAGCGAGGGTCGGGGAGTAGCGGACTTCGAGGCGGGTCTGCTCGGCGCGGCGCTCTTCGGGGACGTTGATCGTGATCGTGCCGGAGGGCTGATCGTGGCGGACGATGCCGCTGAAGGACTCGGTCTTGAGCATGCCGTGCACGTAGACCGGGAACTTCATCTGCATGGCGTCCGACTCTTCGTCGGTGAGCGCCTTCATCGTGACGACGGCTTCGCCTTCGTGCACGGCTTTGACGCGCCAGTCAACGCGGACCTCTCCATTGGCGGGGATCGTTACGCGTTGAGTGCCGGGAGACGCAGCCCTCACCCCCGGCCCCTCTCCCGGGGGGAGAGGGGAGGACGCGATCAGTTCGAGTGTGTTGCCTTCGAGTTCGAGGACGACCTCGGCCGATTTCTCGGTCGCGAGGTAGTTGTGGACGATGGCCGAGAGGACGACTTCGTCGGTTTCGACGAAGAAGCGTGGGGCCTGGAGGCGGACGAGGAGGTTCTTGAAGGTGGTGACTTCGGTCGTCGCTTCGCCGACTTTGGTGCCGTGGCCCATGCCCCAGGCGCGGAGCTTCCAGCCGGTGAGATTCTCCGGCATGGTGAGGGCGACTTCGGCAGTGCCGTCTTCGGCGGTGGTGAGAGCGGCGTTCCAGTAGGCGGTGTCGGCGAACTGGGAGCGGACGGTCGGTTCGATCATCGCTCCGTCGGCGGGCGGGTCCATGTTGAACAGCGGGGCGCTCTCTTCCTTGGCCATCGCACCGTCGGCCATTGCAGGAGCAAAAGCAGCGGGCATCGGCATGCCTTCGGCAGCGCCGCCGAAGCCGCCGCCGCGCATCCGCATGCCGGCTGACCGTCCCAAAGCTCCATTCGCAAGGTAGAGGTCGACTTCCTGATTCGCGACCAGATTTCCGAAGGCGCCGAGGTCGGACATTGGGGTTTCGCCTTCCTTGAGCAGGTTGTACGAGCTGCGATTGAGGCTGTGCTCGGTCTGCTCGTAGAAATGACGGCGCCACTTCCAGAAGAACTCGCGGATTTCC
>JAEUIG010000316.1 GCA_016795125.1 Planctomycetaceae bacterium
TTCCTGTCGAAACGACTGCCGCAGGTTGTCGTCGAAATCCGGGAACAGCCGGCCGTCGGGAATTACGGCGTCGAGGTTTCGCAGGTGCAGCCATTGGTCGGCGAAGTTGGTCGTCAGTGATCTCGACCGCTCATCGGCCAGCATTCGGCGGACCTGCTGATCCAGGACGTCAGGGTGGCTGAGTTCACCGCGAGCGGCGACCTCCAGCAATTCGTCGTCCGGGATGCTGCTCCACAGGAAAAAGGAGAGTCGTGATGCGAGCTCGAAGTCCCCCAGGCGATACGCGGTCTGCGGCGGCAGGCCCGAGGGATCGCGCTCGATGTGGAAGAGAAAGTTCGGATTCACAAGCACGGCGGCGAGCGCGCGTTCGATGCCCGACTCGAATCCGCCGGCGTCGCGTCCTTCCCGGAATGCTTCCATTGGTGTGGCGAAATCGTCTTCCACGACCGGCCGGCGATACGCGCGCGGGAGCAGCGTGGACAGGATTCGCCGGGCACATGGTTCTTCGTCCTCGGGACCAGTCGGGCGTGAGGCGAAGATGCGGCGGCGGCTGGGCGTGTCACCGGGGCCCGTCGGGTTGAACGGCCCGGTCACCGACACCTGATACACGGCCGGGCCGAGTCGCGGATGCCGGTAGAAGTTGAAGTGCACGTCGAGCGGTTGCCGCCGCGACTCCAGCAGCGAGGGGGACATTTGCTGAAACGCGGCTCCGACCGCATGCGGGCCGGCAGAGAGGGTGAGGCGGACGGTCAGGTTTTCATCGACAGATTTGTCGCTCTCACCTTTCGGAGGGGGTTCGATTGTAAACGATGCGACCTGATCCCGGTCGACCAGCAGCAGCAGTTCGTGTGGTTCCTTCAGGCTTTCGACGTTGTCGTTGCGGTCGCGCATCAGCCAGACGCGGATTTCGTACTCGCCGTCCTGCGGCAGGTTGCAGGCGAACAACTGGCCGCCGCGCGTCCCGAACGGCAATCCGGGAATGTGCCGGTCCTGCGTCACGTCCGGTCGGATGCGGTACGTCAGTTCATCCGGCGATTCCGCACGGGCGCCGACTGCGAGCCGGCTGATTGTTTCCGCCGCAGAGATGTAGCGCCGCACCAGGGTGGGCGTCAAATCGCTGACAGTGATGTTGTCGAAACCGAAGCTGGACTCTTCCTGCGGCAACAGCAGGGACATGTCGACATCGAGCGCGAGCAGGTCGCGTATCGTATTTTGATACTCGGTGCGGGTCAGCCGTCGCAGCGATTCGGTTCTTCCGGGACTCGGATGGATGGCGGCTGCGCGATCCAGTTCCCCGGTAAGCCAGTCGTTGACAGCATCAAAATCGGAATCTTTCGGCCGCAGTTCGCCGCGCGGCGGCATCTGCCGTGTGGCGAGTTTGCGCGAGACCCGCTCCCATTCGACAGCATGGTCTTCGACTTCCGACTCCAGCAGCGTGTCGATCGACAGGCCCCCCGTGTGGTGAGCGCGATCGTGGCACTCGAGGCAATGCGACTCGAAAAAACTGCGAGCAAAGGCCGTTTCCGCAGCTGATTCCGGCGCACCGTCGCTGGCGCTCACCGGATGAGCAAGGACGACTGCGACGGCCGCCGTGAGGAGCACAAGCGGGATCCGCCGGATACGGGCGTGCGAGAGGAGCGCCATGTCTCAAGCATGCCTTGAACCGGCGAGGACTGCAATATCGGAGTCGTTCGATGTGGGCCGCACGCGAACATGTTTAGCTCGGAATCGACGTCCGGTGAGAGTTCGTCATTGCGTGTCC